>CACYGB010000018.1 GCA_902773895.1 uncultured Eubacteriales bacterium | reverse complement strand
CACATGCGGATGGTATAAGACTTATTTTTCAAACTGTGCACCGCAGCAGCGAATGGAACGAAGAACCGCCGCTCCCGGGCAGGCCGGCTTTGCCGGCCGGCCTGTGCGCAAGCGCACAGGGAAAAGGCTGGAGATTTCCCGAAAAACAAGCTCGCTTGTTTTCTCGGGAATCTCCAGCCTTTTCTTTTGCTCGGGAGCTCTCCTGGCGTTATCGAAAGCATCAGGCGCATGCTGTTTGTTTTTTAATTTGCTGTATCGCCAGAGCGGGTCCAGGGACAATGTCCCTGGTTCGGGGGTCCGGGGGCTGAAGAAGCCCCCGCGCTCCCTCTCAAATACGCTATTCTTCCGGCAGGTAATCCACCCCGGGCATCAGCGCGGGGCGGGATTCGGGAAGCGGCCGGCGCTTTTCCCGCAGGGCTTTCAGGCGGCCGGTGCGTTCCTGCACCCGCAGGCCCAGCATGGATTTGCTGCGGTATTTGGACAGCAGTGCCCGGGTGCCGACTGCGGCGGGCACGGCGGCGGCAGGCCCGGCAGCGGCGGCGGCCAGCGCGCCGACGCCCATGGCGGCGCCTGTTTTCAGCATACGCTGCACCGCGTCGCTGAAGCCGGCTTTGCCGGTTTTCCGCCCCAGGATCACCCGCATCTGTTCGGTAACGGCGATCACGGCGAAGGGCATGGCGGCGGTCAGGGTGTCGATGACGCCGCTGTCCTCCATCAGGCCCAGGTCCACTGCCAGGTTGTCTGCGTAGGACAATCCGGCGGCCACGGTGTCGATCAGGTTTTCTTTCCGCCGTTTGGTGTATTTTTTCACCAGTTCTTCGTAGCGCGGCATCCTTCCACCTCCTTGCGTATTTCCATTATACCACAAAAAAGGCGGAATGCAAAATCATTCCGCCGGATTCCAGGTTTTACTCCGCCTGCTGTTCGCAGTACACGCAGCGGTAAATTTCCCTTCTCCCGGGCACCTTGTAAAACGCCTGCTGCAGTTCCTGCTCCGTCTGGCTGATGCATTTGGGGTTGCGGCAGGTCAGGTGACGGTATACGGGACGGTTGTTGACCGGCGTTTCCTCGCCGCTGTCGGACAGCATTTTCAGGATCAGCGCCATCCGCATCATTTTGCCGTTGAACATCTGCCTAAAATAGCTGGCCCGGGGATCGCTGTCCACCTGCACGCTGATTTCGTTCACCCGGGGCAGCGGATGCAGAACGCGCATGTCGGGCTTCGCCAGGGCCATTTTTTCCGTATCCAGCACGTAGCTGCCCTTCAGCGCTTCATACAGCGCCGGGTCATCGAACCGCTCCCGCTGGATGCGGGTCATGTACAGGATGTCCAGCTTCGGCAGCGCGCCTTCCAGGGAAACGGTTTCCTCATAGGGAATGTGCGCGTCCTGCATGCTTTCCACCACGTAATCGGGCAGACGCAGCTCCGGCGGGGAAATCAGCACGAACCGGACGCCTTCATACCGGCTCAGGGCGGCAATCAGGGAATGCACCGTGCGGCCGTATTTCAAATCGCCGCACAGGCCTACGGTCAGGTGATCGAAGCGGCCCATTTCCCGGCGGATGGTCAGCAGGTCGGCCAGGGTCTGCGTAGGATGGCAGTGGCCGCCGTCCCCGGCATTGATGACGGGAATGGAAACGCTGTCGGCCGCCACCAGCGCGGCGCCCTCCTGGGGATGGCGCATGGCGATAATGTCGGCATAGCAGCTCACCGTCCGGGCGGTATCGGCGATGCTTTCGCCCTTGGATACGGAGGAGCCGCCTGCGCCGGAAACGGACAGCACCTGGCCGCCCAGGGCCAGCATGGCGGATTCAAAGCTCAGCCGGGTGCGGGTGGAGGGCTCGAAAAACAGGGCGGCCAGCTGCTTGCCTTCGCAGGCATGGCTGTATTTCCGGGGCTGCGCGATGATGTCGCAGGCCACGTCCATCAGCTGGTCCAGTTCCTGCACGGACAGATCCAGGATGTCGATCAAACGCTTCATTTTACTTGATCCAGCTTTCGTCGGAAGGATTGTTGCGGAAGGCGATCAGGCGGCGGATGTCGTCGGGCTGGATGTAGCCCTCCTCCGCGGCCACCTGGGCGATCACGTCAAAATTGGTCAGGGATACGTTTTTTACATTGGCTTCCGCCAGCCGCTCCAGCCCCTTGCGCATGCCGTAGGTGAAGATGGACACGATGCCCAGCACCTGGGCGCCGGCGTCCCGCAGCACGTTCACCACTTCGATGACGCTGCCGCCGGTGGAAATCAGGTCCTCCACCACCACCACCTTCTGGCCTTTTTCCAGCCTGCCCTCGATCTGGTTCTGCCGTCCGTGATCCTTGGCACCGGAACGCACATATCCCATGGGCAGGTTCATCAGGTGCGCGGTGATGGCGGCGTGGGCGATGCCGGCGGTGGATGTGCCCATCAGCACTTCCGCGTCCGGGTAGTTTTCCCGGATCAGCCGGGCCAGGCCGTTTTCCACGTCGGCGCGCACTTCGGGGGCGGTCAGGGTCAGGCGGTTATCGCAGTATACCGGGCTTTTGATGCCGCTGGCCCAGGTGAAGGGCTCATCGGGCCGGAAGAATACGGCGTGGATTTTCAGCAGGTCTTTGGCAATCAGCTTTTCCATGGGAAGGAACTCCTTTCTGATTTATCCGATGAATTCGGCAACGCAGCGTTCATAGGCAGCCACGGGGTCAGCGGCCGCGGTGATAGGACGGCCCACTACGATGTAGTCGCTGCCGATTTCCCTGGCCTGGGCCGGGGTCATGACCCGCTTCTGGTCGCCGGCGTCCCCGTCGGCAAAACGCACCCCGGGCGTGACGGTAAGGAAGGCGCGTCCGCACGCTTCATGTACCTTGCCCGCTTCCAGCGGGGAGCACACCACGCCGTCCAGTCCGGCGTCCCGGGCGGTTTTTGCGTAGTGCATCACCACCTGATCCATGGGCGCGCGGATCAACAGATCCTTTTCCATGCTCTCCTGATCGGTGCTGGTGAGCTGGGTGACGGCGATGAGCAGGGGACGCGTTCCATCCGGCCGGGTCAGGCCTTCGAGGGCCGCTTCCATCATGCGGCGGGTGCCGGCGGCGTGCAGGTTGCAGATGTCCACGTCCAGATTGCTCAGCACCGCCATGGCCTTTTTCACGGTGTTGGGAATGTCGTGCAGCTTCAGGTCCAGGAAGATCCTGTGGCCGCGGCGCTTGATTTCGCGCACGATTTGCGGGCCCTCGGCGTAAAACAGCTCCATGCCGATTTTCACAAAGGGCTTGCGGCCGGTGAATCGGTCCAGGAACGCGTACGTTTTTTCCGCGCTGTCAAAGTCGCAGGCGATGATCACGTCTTTTCCCATTGTCAGGCACCTCCGATGATTTCTTCCAGGGTTTGGATATGGTATTGATCCATGGTTTCGGGCAGTTGGGCGATGATGTCGCGGCAGATGAAGGGGTTCACCAGGTTGGCGGCGCCGATTTCCACCGCCGTGGCCCCGGCCAGCATCATTTCGATCACGTCTCTGGCGCTGCTGACGCCGCCCATGCCCACCACGGGGATGCGCACCGCCTTATGCACCTGGTACACCATACGCAGCGCCACCGGGAAAACAGCCGGGCCGGAAAAGCCGCCCATTCCGTTGGCGATCACCGGTTTTTTTGTTTTCAGGTCGATGCGCATGCCCAGCAGCGTGTTGATCAGGCTGATGCCGTCGGCCCCCGCGTCCTCGCAGGCTTTGGCAATGGCCGCAATATCCGTCACGTTGGGGCTCAGCTTCACGATCACCGGTTTTTTCGTGACGGCCTTCACGGCCTTCGTCACTTCCGCAGCGGCCCGGGGATCGGTGCCGAAGCTCATGCCGCCGCCGTGCACGTTGGGACAGCTGACGTTGACCTCAAGCCAGCCCACCTGCTCCTCTTTGTCCAGCTTTTCGCAGGTGTACGCGTAATCCGCCACCGAAAAGCCGCTGACGTTGGCCATCACTTTTTTATGGAAGCATTGTTTCAGCCGGGGCAGCTCTTCGGCGATCACCCGGTCCACCCCGGGGTTTTGCAGGCCCACGGCGTTGATCATGCCGGCGGTGCACTCGGCGATGCGGGGCGTGGGGTTGCCAAAGCGCGGCTCCCGGGTGGTGCCTTTGAAGGAAAAGGTGCCCAGGCAGTTGATGTCGTACAATTCCGCGAATTCATAGCCGTAGCCAAAGGTGCCGCTGGCGGGGATCACGGGATTATCCAGCGGCAGGCCGCACAGGCTGACGTTCATTCGTCCCATAAAATCTCCTCCTTTTGCAGCACCGGGCCGTCCTTGCAGATGCGCTTGAAGCCGGTAATGGTTTTGCAGCTGCAGCCCATGCAGGCCCCGAAGCCGCAGCCCATGCGCTCCTCGAAGCTGTACTGGCCGCCGGTGACGGTTCTTTTGTACACCGCTTTCAGCATGGGTTCCGGCCCGCAGGTGTACACATAAGTGTAATTCGCAGGCAGGGCGTCGGTGACGAAGCCCTTTACGCCGCTGCTTCCGTCCGCCGTAGTCACTGTGACCTGCGCGCCCAGGGCGCGGAATTCCCCGACGCCGAACACTTCCTGCGCCGTGTTGAAGCCCAGCACCGCATGGACCTGCTTCCCCTGTTTGATCAGCGCCTTGGCCAAGGCGTACAGGGGCGGCACGCCCACCCCGCCGCCCAGCAGCAGCGGCCTGTTCCCGCTGAGGGAAAGGTCGTACCCGTTGCCAAGGCCGGTCAGCACGTCCAGCTGTTCGCCGGCCGTCATGCGGCTCATCCGCTCCGTCCCGCCGCCCACCACCTTGTAAATCAGCGTCAGGGAATCCTTTTCCCAGTCGCATACCGACAGGGGACGGCGCAGGTAAAAGCCGTCCAGCCGGATATTGACGAACTGCCCAGGCGCTGCGATGGCGGAGGTGTCGCCGTTCAAACGCATTTTATATACGGCGGCTGTCAAAGGGACGTTATCCGTGATGGTGAAGATTCCTTGCTTCATGGCGTGAACTCCTCTTGGGGAACGTGTCCTTTCTTTGGGTCAAAGACAGGACCAAAGAAACCGCTTTTGCCGGCGGATCGGCGGCCTCATTTTCAGACTGCCTTCCTTACGCGTCGATGGTGGAAATGGTCAGCGTGGTTTCCTCCAGCACGTCCAGCAGCACCCGGACGGTGTCCAGGGAGGTGAAAATGGTCACGTTGTTGTCGGTGGCCAGGCGGCGGATGCGGATGCCGTCGCTGGCTTCGTCGGGGGCGTCGATGCGCCGGGTGTTGATCACGTAGGCGATGTGGCCCTGGCGGATGGCCTGGGGGATTTCGTCGCTGCCTTCGCTGATTTTGCGCAGCGCGTGGGTGCGGATGCCGTGCTGCTTCAGGAAGCGGGCGGTGCCTTCGGTGGCCTGGATATTGAAGCCCAGGTTGTAGAAGCGCCGGATCAGGGGCAGGGCTTCCTCCTTGTCGTGATCGGCGATGGTGGCGAACACCGTGCCGTAGTTCTGCAGCCGCATGCCGGCGGCCTGCAGGGCCTTGTACAGCGCGCGGTTCAGTTTGTCGTCGTAGCCGATGGCTTCGCCGGTGGATTTCATTTCGGGGCTCAGGTACACGTCCATCCCCTTGATCTTATTGAAGGAGAACACGGGCACCTTCACATAGAAGCGCTTCTTTTCCTCGGGATAGAGGCAGAAGAAGCCCTGTTCCTTCAGGGTTTTGCCCAGGATCACTTCGGTGGCGATGTCGGCCAGGCTGTAGCCGGTGGCCTTGCTCAGGAACGGCACCGTGCGGGAGGAGCGGGGGTTCACCTCAATGATGTACACGTTTTCCTGCCGGTCCACGATGAACTGGATATTGTACAGGCCCTTGATGCCGATGCCCAGGCCCAGCTTCTTGGCGTATTGCAGGATGACGCCCTTGACCTTGTCGGAAATGGAGAAGGCAGGATAGACGCTGATGGAGTCGCCGGAATGGATGCCGGTGCGCTCCACCAGCTCCATGATGCCGGGCACGAACACGTCCAGCCCGTCGCAGATGGCGTCCACTTCCACTTCCTTGCCCTCAATGTACTTGTCCACCAGCACGGGCTTGTCCGCGTCGATTTCCACGGCGGATTTCAGGTATTTGCGCAGCTGCTGCTCGTTGCCCACGATCTGCATGGCGCGGCCGCCCAGCACGAAGGAGGGGCGCACCAGCACGGGGTAGCCGATGTCCGCGGCGGCCTTCACGCCGTCCTCGATGCGGGTAACGGCCTGGCCCTTGGGCTGGGGAATGCCCAATTCCAGCAGGATCTTTTCAAAGCTGTCCCGGTTTTCCGCCCGTTCGATGGCGTCGCAGTCGGTGCCGATGATTGTCACGCCCCGCTCCATCAGGGGCTGGGCCAGGTTGATGGCGGTCTGGCCGCCCAGGGACGCGATGACGCCCTGGGGCTTTTCAAAGTCGATGATGGCCATCACGTCTTCGGGGGTCAGGGGCTCGAAATACAGCTTGTCCGCGGTGGTGTAGTCCGTCGAAACGGTTTCGGGGTTGTTGTTGATGATGATGGCTTCATAGCCGGCCCGGCGGATGGTCTGCACGGCGTGGACGGTGGAATAATCGAATTCCACGCCCTGGCCGATGCGGATGGGGCCGGCGCCCAGCACCACGATTTTTTTCTTGTCCGTCAGGATGGAGTCGTTTTCATGCAGGTAGGAGGAATACAGGTAGGCGATGTACTTGCCGGTGTGCAGGGTGTCCACCATGCGGAACACCGGGGTGATGCCGTTTTCCTTGCGCTGGGCGTAGATTTCCGTTTCCTTCCGGTTCCACAGCCGGGCGATGTACGCGTCCGAAAAGCCCATTTGCTTGGCCGCCTTCAGCACGCTTGCGTCGCCGGGCTTTTCCCGCAGCAGCCCTTCCATGTCCACGATGCGCCGGAAGCAGTCCAGGAACAGCTCGGTGATCATGGTCTTTTCGTGCAGCGTTTCAATGGATACGCCGCGGCGGAGCAGCTCAAAGATCGCGTAAACGTTGTCGTCCTTGAACTGTTCGATGTAGGCCAGCAGTTCTTCGTCGGTGGCATGATCAAACTTGCCCAGGCGGAAATGGCAGACCCCCGTTTCCAGCGACCGGACGGATTTGAGCAGGCATTCTTCCAGCGTGCTGCCGATGCCCATCACTTCGCCGGTGGCCTTCATCTGGGTGCCCAGGGTGTTGGGGGCCGTGGCGAACTTGTCAAAGGGGAAACGGGGGAACTTGGCCACGATGTAATCCAGGCTGGGCTCAATGGCGGCGGTGCCGCCGGCCACGGCGATGTCCTCCAGCGCCATGCCCAGGGCGATCTTGGCGGTGACCCGGGCGATGGGATAGCCGCTGGCCTTGCTGGCCAGGGCGGAGGAACGGGACACCCGGGGATTGACCTCGATGAGGAAATACTCGCTGGAGGCGGGGTTCAGGGCGAACTGCACGTTGCAGCCGCCTTCGATCTTCAATTCGCGGATGATCTTGATGGCGCTGTCGTTGAGCATTTTCAGATCGTGATCGTTCAAAGACAGGATGGGGGCCACCACGATGCTGTCGCCGGTGTGCACGCCCACGGGGTCCACGTTTTCCATGCCGCAGATGGTGATGGCATGGTCGTTGGAATCCCGCATGACCTCGAACTCGATTTCCTTGTAGCCCTTCACGCTTTTTTCCACCAGCACCTGGTGCACGGGGGACAGGGCAAAGCCGTTCATGGCGATTTCTGTCAGCTCGTCTTCATCGTTGGCAAAGCCGCCGCCGGTGCCGCCCAGGGTGAACGCCGGACGCAGCACCACGGGGTAGCCGATCTTTTTCGCCGCCTCTTTGGCGTGGTCGATGTCGTAGGTGATTTCGGAGGGGATTACAGGCTCGCCGATTTTCAGGCACATTTCCTTGAACAGTTCCCGGTCTTCCGCCCGCTCGATGGATTCGGAGGAGGTGCCCAGCAGCTCCACGCCGCACTCCTTCAATACGCCCTTCTTTTCCAATTGCATGGCCAGGTTCAGCCCCGTCTGGCCGCCGATGCCGGGCACGATGGCGTCCGGACGCTCATAGCGCAGGATCTTGGCGATGTATTCCAGCGTCAGGGGCTCCATGTACACCTTGTCGGCGATGGAGGTGTCGGTCATGATGGTGGCCGGGTTGGAATTGCACAGGATCACTTCATAGCCCTCTTCTTTCAGGGCCAGGCAGGCCTGGGTGCCGGCGTAGTCAAATTCCGCCGCCTGGCCGATCACGATGGGGCCGGAGCCGATAATCAATACTTTTTTGATGTCCGTGCGCTTTGCCATACGTTTTTCCTCCTTAAAAATGCTGGTATACGCTTTTGCCGTTCAGGATGGTGGCGGCGCATCGGCCGTACACCTGCCATCCAGCAAAGGGGGTCGCTTTGCCTTGAGAGAGGAAGTCCCGGGGGTCGATGACGGTGCTTTCTTCCAGGTCCCACACCGTATATTCATTCCGCCAGGGAAGGCCGAACCGTTTCCTGGGCGCGTCCGCCATCAGATGGATCAGCCGCTCCAGCGGGAGGATGCCGGTTTTGACCAGATGGGTGTACAGCAGGGGAAAGGCGGTTTCGATGCCCACAATGCCGAAGGCGCTGCCTTCCAGGCCGCGGCTTTTTTCCTCCGCGCTGTGGGGCGCGTGGTCGGTGGCGATCATGTCGATGGTGCCGTCGGCCACCCCTTCCAGCAGCGCTTCCCGGTCCTCTTTGCCCCGCAGGGGCGGATTCATCTTGAAGCGGCCGTCCTCCTGCAGGCTGTTTTCATCCAGCAGCAGGTAGTGCGGCGCGGTTTCGCAGGTGACGTCGACGCCGCTTTTTTTGGCTTCCCGGATGATCTGCACGCTTTCCTTGCAGGAAATGTGGCACACGTGGTAAGCGCAGCCCGTCTCCGCGGCCAGCTGAATATCCCGGGCGATGGGGCGCCATTCGCTTTCGGAGCAGATGCCCCTGTGGCCGTGGGCCCTGGCGTACGCGCCGTCATGGATGCAGCCGCCGCGAAGCAGGCTGTTGTCCTCGCAGTGGGCGGCGATCACCTTGTTCAGGCGTTTGGCGGTCTCCATGGCCTGCCGCATCATGCTTTCGCTCTGCACGCCCCGGCCGTCGTCGGAAAAGGCGACGACGTGGGGGGCCAGGGCCTCCAGATCCGCCAGCTGCTGGCCTGCTTCGCCTACGGTGATGGCGCCGTAGGGGTGCACGGCGATGCAGGCGGTGTCCCGGATCAGGTCCAGCTGCGGCTGCAGATGGGGCACGCTGTCCGGCACCGGGTTCAGGTTGGGCATGGCGCATACCGCGGTGCAGCCGCCCCGGGCCGCGGCCCGGGAGCCGGAAGAAATGCTTTCCTTATAAGAAAAACCCGGCTCGCGGAAATGCACGTGCACATCGCAGAAGCCGGGAAAAACGGTATAGCACCGATCCTTGTGAAAAGGCAAAGAAGAAAGGAAACCTGTGTCGGCTCCCTGGGGCAGACCCAACAGACGAAGCTGGTCCATGGTGCGCTCCTTTCACAACAAAAGCCCTGCCGCTGGGGCAAGGCTGCTTACACACGGAAACACAGGCAGCCGCCGCTGCCCGGGCCGCACAGCATCTTGCCGATCTCGCGGAACCGGCTTAAAGATCCATGTTCGTCGGGAATTATAGCGCATGGGCCCGGGCTTGTCAAGAGAAAAAGTTTGTTTCAAAAATGTAATAAATACAAACAAAAATGTGGAAATAGGTTTTAATGTTCGTCTTTTTGACCGAAAAGCACAACGAGATGTCAATTTAGTCCATAAATTTCCCGCATTATCTGCGATTTTACCGAATATTTTCATCTTGACAATGTTCCAAGGGGAATGATACACTAAGCATGCGCTTTTTGCGCTGAAGGAGGCCGTGATTCCCATGAGAAAAGTTGGCATCGTGATGGGCAGCGACAGCGATCTGCCCGTCATCCAGAAAGCGACGGACACCCTGAAAGCCTTCGGCATCCCCTTTGAGGTACACGTTTACTCCGCGCACCGCACCCCCCAGGAGGCCCGGCAGTTCGCCCTGGACGCCCGGAAAAACGGCTTCGGCGTGATCATCGCCGCCGCCGGCATGGCGGCGCACCTGGCCGGCGCCATCGCCGCCAACACCACGCTGCCGGTGATCGGCATCCCCTGCAAATCCACCACCCTGGACGGCATTGACGCCCTCCTGTCCACGGTTCAGATGCCCAGCGGCATCCCGGTTGCAACCGTGGCCATCAACGGAGGAGCCAATGCCGCTTTGCTTTCTGCCCAGATCCTGGCTGTGGAGGACGGGGATCTGGCCCGGCGGCTGGATGAAAAGCGGAAGAAAGACGCCGCTGCCGTGCTGGAAAAGGACGCCGGCATCGCCGCCCGGCTGGAATGAAGCGACTGAACTGATTCAATATAAAAAAAGGAGTGCATGAACATGGAACTGGTTTACACGGGAAAAACGAAGAACGTTTACGCGCTGGACAACGGCAACTATCTGCTGAAATTCAAGGACGACTGCACCGGCAAGGACGGCGTTTTTGACCCCGGCGAAAACAGCGTGGGGCTGACCATCGACGGCGTGGGCGACGTGAACCTGCGCATGAGCATCTATTTCTTTGAAAAGGTCAATGCCGCCGGCATCAAGACCCATTATGTGTCCGCCGACCTGAACAACACCACCATGGAAGTGAAGCCCGCCAAGGTGTTCGGCCACGGCCTGGAAGTGATCTGCCGCCACAAGGCTGTGGGCAGCTTCATCCGCCGCTACGGCGACTACATCGAATCCGGCGCCGATCTGCCTGCCTACGTGGAAATGACCTTCAAGGACGACGCCAAGGGCGATCCCCTGGTAACCAAGGACGGCCTGATCGTGCTGGGCGTGATGACGGACAAGCAGTACGACGACATCAAGGAAATGACCCAGAAGATCACCCAGATCGTGGCGGACGATATGAAGGAAAAGGGCATGGTGCTCTACGACATCAAGTTTGAATTCGGCTACGACGCCGACGGCAGCGTGATGCTGATCGACGAAATCGCCTCCGGCAACATGCGCGTGTACAAGGACGGCCAGTACGTGGATCCCATGACGCTGAGCAAGCTCTTTTTCGCCAAGTAATAACAACAGGAGGACCTGCTTTCGTGGGCGGTTTTTTTGGCATCACTTCCCGACGGGACTGTCTGGCCGACGTGTTTTTCGGGGTAGATTACCATTCCCACCTGGGCACGCGCCGGGGCGGATTGGCGGCCTATGATCCAAAGATCGGGCTGCAGAGGAAAATCCACAACATCGAAAACGCGCCGTTCCGCACCAAGTTTGACCATGTATTCGAGGAAATGCGCGGCACCAGCGCCATCGGCTGCATCAGCGATACGGATCCCCAGCCGCTGCTGGCCCGCTCGAAGCTGGGCACCTACGCCATCTGCATGATCGGCGTCATCAACAACGCCCAGGAACTGATCGACCGTTACCTGGCCCAGACCGGGAGCTATTTTGACTCCATGACCGGCGGCCGGGTCAACAGCACCGACCTGATTTCCGCCCTGATCAACCAGAAGGGCAGCTTCGCCGAGGGCATCCGTTTTGCCAACGAGCAGATCGAGGGCACCGCCTCCATCCTGATTCTGCAGGAGGACGGCGCCCTGATCGCCGCCCGGGACAAGGTGGGCCGCCTGCCCATCTGCATCGGGCACAACGAGACGGGCTATGCCGTGTCCTTTGAATCCTTCGCGTACCAGAAAATGGGCTACGAGGATGAACGGGAGCTGGGCCCCGGCGAAATCGTGCGCCTGACCCCCCAGGGCATCGAGCAATTGGCTGCCCCGGGAAAGAAAAAGCGGATCTGCTCCTTCCTGTGGAGCTATTACGGCTATCCCACCTCCACCTATGAGGGCGTCAACGTGGAAGCCATGCGCTACCGCAACGGCGCCATCATGGCGATCAACGACCGGCTGAGCCGGCCCGGGGAAACGGAGCAGATCGACTACGTGGGCGGCGTGCCCGATTCCGGCACGCCCCATGCCATCGGCTATGCCAACCAGAGCGGCCGTCCCTTCGCCCGGGCGTTCATCAAATATACGCCCACCTGGTCCCGCAGCTTTATGCCGGCCAACCAGGCCGCACGCAACCGCATCGCCAAAATGAAGCAGATCCCGGTGAACGAGCTGATCCGGGGAAAGAACCTGCTGTTTGTGGACGATTCCATCGTCCGCGGCACGCAATTGAAGGAAACTGTGGAATTCCTCTACGAAAGCGGCGCCAAGGCTGTGCATATGCGGTCGGCCTGTCCGCCCATCATGTATGCCTGCAAGTACCTGAATTTCTCCCGTTCCAACAGCGATATGGACCTGATTGCCCGGCGGGTGATCGTGGAGCTGGAAGGGGAAGAGGGCCTGGAGCATTTGGAGGAATACAGCGACGGCAACACGGCCCGGGGCCAGAACCTGCGCCGGGCCATCTGCGAAAAATTCCACTTCGCGTCTTTGGAATTCCAGTCCCTGGAGGGCGTGATCCAGGCCATCGGCTTGCCGGCCTGCGAGCTGTGCACATACTGCTGGAACGGAAAGGAGTAACGATATGAGCAAATCCCATTCCGCGTCCTACGCTGCCGCGGGGGTCAACATCGAGGCGGGGTATGAAGGCGTGAAGCTGATGAAAAAGCATGTGGAGCGCACCTTCATTCCCGGCGTGGTGTCCGATCTCGGCGGCTTTGGCGGCCTGTTCGCCCCGGATCTGGCGGGGATGAAGGAGCCGGTGCTGGTCAGCGGCACCGACGGCGTGGGCACCAAGCAGCGCATCGCCCAGCTGATGGACCGGCATGACACCGTGGGCATCGACTGCGTGGCCATGTGCGTCAACGACATCATCTGCTGCGGCGCCCGGCCCCTGTTTTTCCTGGATTACATCGCCATTGGGAAAAATGATCCGCAGAAAGTGGCCACTCTGGTGTCCGGCGTGGCGGAAGGCTGCGTGCAGGCCGGCTGCGCCCTGATCGGCGGCGAAACGGCGGAGCATCCCGGCACCATGCAGGCGGACGATTACGACCTGGCCGGTTTCTCCGTGGGCCTGGTGGACCGGGAAAAGGTGCTTGACCGCGGCGCCATGCGTCCCGGCGACGTCGTCCTGGCCCTGCCGTCCTCCGGCATTCATTCCAACGGCTATTCCCTGGTGCGCAAGGTGTTCGACGTGGAAAACGCCGACCTGGGCAAAACGGTTCCGGAGCTGGGCCTGCCCCTGGGCGAAGCGCTTTTGACGCCGACCCGGATCTATGTCAAGCCCGTGCTGGCCGCCCTGGCGGCAAGCCGCATCCACGGCATCAGCCACATTACCGGCGGCGGATTCTATGAGAATATTCCGCGGTCGATCCCCGACGGGCTGGGCGCGAAAATCGAAAAAGCCGCCATCCGCACGCCGGAAATTTTCCGCCTGATTGCCCAAAAGGGCCAGATCCCGGAGCGGGATATGTTCAACACCTTCAACATGGGCGTGGGCATGAGCGTGATCGTGGAGCGGGAGGACGCCGACAAGGCGCTGAACGTGCTGCGGGGCCTGGATGTGGACGCGTATGTGATCGGCGAAATCGCCGCGGCAGAGGATAAGATCGAGATATGCTGAAGAAAGTGATTTCCGGCGCAGCCGCCGGCGTGCTGATCTGCCTGGGCGGCGGCGTGTTCCTGGCCTGCGAAAACCGGTACGTGGGCGCGGTAATGTTTTCCGTGGCGCTGCTGTGCATTTGCCTGAAGGGCTATTCCCTGTTTACCGGCAAGGTGGGTTTCCTGCCGGAAAAACACGGAAAGGAAGAATGGTCCGTGCTGCTGCTGGGACTGCTGGGCAACCTGTTGGGCACGGTGGCCGGCGGGTACCTGATGCGTTTCGGGCTGCCCAAGCTGGGGGAGGCGGCGGAAGCGCTGTGCGCCGCCAAATTGACCCAGCCCCTGTACCAGACCTTTGTCCGGGGGCTGTTCTGCGGCATCCTGATGTACCTGGCCGTCAGCATTTTCCGGGATCAGAAAACCATCGTGGGCATCCTGTTCTGCATCCCGGTGTTCATCCTCAGCGGGTTTGAACATTCCATTGCCGACATGTTCTATTTCGCGGCGTCCGGCATGGTGTCCCTGCGGGCGTTCTTCTTCCTGTGGGTTGTGATTCTGGGCAACAGCGTGGGCGGCATGCTGCTGCCGGCGCTGCAAAAGATAGGAGGCAAGGCATGATGGATCGCAAGGCCCGTATCGCCGTGCTGGTGTCCGGCGGGGGCACCAATTTGCAGGCCATCCTGGACGCGGAAAAAAGCGGCGTTCTGCACAGCGGCAAGGTGACGCTGGTGATTTCCAACAAACGGGACGCCTTCGCCCTTACGCGGGCGCAGAACGCCGGCGTCGCCACCGCCGTGATTGGGAAAAAGGAATGCGGCGGCCAGGAGGGCATGGAAAAGGAAATGATCCGGACGCTGGAGGAATACCGCATCGACCTGATCGTGCTGGCCGGGTTCCTTTCCATCCTGAGCGCGGATTTTACAAGAAAATACGATCACCGCATCATCAACGTGCATCCCAGCCTGATCCCCTCTTTTTGCGGGGCGGGCTTTTACGGGCTGAAGGTGCATGAAGCGGCGCTGGCAAAGGGCGTGAAGGTCACCGGCGCCACGGTGCATTTTGTCAACGAGATCCCCGACGGCGGGGAAATCATCGCCCAGAAGGCTGTGACGGTGGAAGCGGGGGATACCCCCGAAACGCTGCAGCGCCGGGTGATGGAGCAGGCCGAGTGGATCATTTTGCCCGCAAGCGCGGAATCTGTTTGCGCTGAAATCATGTCCCGGAAGGAATAAGGAGGAAACACCGATGGAAATCATGAAGAAGCTGACCCCCATTTACGGCATCCTGACCCCGGAGGAAATGCTCCGGGACAACACCTACCCCGGCCGCGGCATCGTCATCGGCAAAACTCCCAACGGAAAAAAGGCCGTGACCGCGTACTTCATCATGGGCCGCAGCGAAAACAGCCGCAACCGCGTCTTCACCGAAAAGCAGGGCGAAGTGTTCACCGAGCCCTTCGACGCCACGAAGGTGCAGGACCCGTCCCTGATCATCTACGCCGCCATCCGGCAGTATGAAAACAACCTGATCGTCACCAACGGCAACCAGACCGACACCGTCTACGACGGGCTGAAGCAGGACAAAACCTTCACCGAAGCGCTGGAGAGCCGGGAATTTGAGCCCGACGCCCCCAACTTCACCCCCCGCATCAGCGGCATGCTCACCTTCCAAAACGGCGATTTCACCTACCAGATGAGCATCCTCAAAAGCGCCGATGAGCAGGGCACGGCCTGCAACCGCTTCACCTTCCATTACGCGCCCCTGAACGGCCTGGGCCATTTCCTGCACACCTACGTGTGCGACGGCAATCCCATTCCCACCTTCCAGGGCGAGCCGGAGCGCATGGCCGTGTGCGACGACATCGACGAAATGACCCGCCGGCTGTGGGACAGCCTGAATGAAAACAACAAGATCAGCCTGTATGTGCGTTACGTCGATCTGGCAAGCGGAAAGGCGGAAAACCGCCTGGTCAACAAGAATCAGTGAGGAGGCATCGCCATGAAGGAATTTGAACTGAAATACGGCTGCAACCCCAACCAGAAGCCCGCGAAAATCTACATGCACGACGGCAGCGACCTGCCCATCGAGATCCTCTGCGGCCGTCCCGGCTACATCAATTTCCTGGACGCGTTCAATTCCTGGCAGCTGGTGAAGGAGCTGAAGGAAGCCCTGGGTATGCCCGCCGTGACCTCCTTTAAGCACGTCAGCCCCACCTCTGCCGCCGTGGGCATTCCCTTGAGCGACAAGCTGAAGAAGGCCTGCTTTGTGGACGACATCGAGGGCCTGGATGATTCCCCGCTGGCCTGCGCCTATGCCCGGGCCCGGGGCACCGACCGCATGTGCTCCTTTGGCGACTGGGTGGCCCTTTCCGACGTGTGCGACGTGACCACCGCCAAAATGATCAAGCGCGAGGTCAGCGACGGCATCATCGCCCCCGGGTATGAGCCGGAAGCGCTGGAGATCCTCAAATCCAAGCGCAAGGGCAATTACAACATCGTGAAAATCGACCCGGACTTCGTGCCTGATCCCCAGGAGCACAAGCAGGTGTTCGGCATTACCTTCGAGCAGGGCCGCAACAACTTCAAAATCAACCGGGAGCTGCTGCAGAACGTGGTGACGGAGAACAAGAACCTGCCTGAAAGCGCCGTCCGGGATCTGATCGTTTCCCTGATCACCCTGAAATACACCCAGTCCAATTCCGTGTGCTTTGCCGTGGACGGCCAGGCCATCGGCGTGGGCGCCGGCCAGCAGAGCCGCATCCACTGCACCCGCCTGGCGGGCAGCAAGGCCGACACCTGGTTCCTGCGCCAGGCTGACCAGGTGCTGAATCTTCCTTTCCGCGCCGATCTGGGCCGGCCCGACCGGGATAATGTCATCGACGGCTACATTAACCAGAACGAAGAGGACGTGTGCGCCGAAGGCAACTGGCAGAAGTATTTCACCTGCCAGCCCAAGCCCTTCACCAAGGAAGAACAGCGGGCCTACCTGGACACCGTGCAGGACGTGGCCCTGGGCAGCGACGCCTTCTTCCCCTTCAGCGACAACATCGAGCGGGCCTACCGCAGCGGCGTGAAATACATCGCCGAGCCCGGCGGCTCCATCCGGGACGACGCCGTCATCGATTGCTGCAACAAATACGGCATCGCCATGGCCTTTACCGGCATGCGTTTGTTCCACCACTGAGGCGGGGCACAGCCCCTGCGAAGAAAATGCAAGGCATTTTCTTCGTTTTTTGGCAGATTTTCCTATCGCCTGAGGCGATGGCCGGAAAATCTGCAAGGAAGAAAAATTTTCTCCAGGCGGCAAGCTGCCTTCCGGAAATTTTTCTCCTCGCAGCGTACATGCCGCTGCTGCGGATTTCAGCCGAAGGCCTTGCCGGCCTTCGGCGCATCCGGCAAATTACCTGATACAGTCTGGGGGAATTGGACTCATGAAAATCTTGGTTGTCGGCGGCGGCGGACGCGAGCACGCCATCATTAAAAAATTGAAGGAAAACCCGGCGGTGGAAGTAATTTACGCCCTGCCGGGCAACGGAGGCATTGCCCGGGACGCCGTGTGCGTGGATATTTCCGCCACGGACATTGCCGGCATCGTGCGGTTTGCCGTGGAAAACGCCGTCGATTACGCCGTGGTGGCGCCGGACGATCCGCTGGTGCTGGGGTGCGTGGACGCGCTGGAGGAAAAGGGCATTCCCTGCTTCGGCCCCCGGGCCAATGCCGCCATCATCGAAGGCAGCAAGGTGTTTTCCAAAAACCTGATGAAGAAGTACGGCATCCCCACGGCGGCCTATGAAACCTTCGACGATATGGCGGCAGCGCTGGCCTACCTGGACACCGTTGACGCGCCCATCGTGGTGAAGGCCGACGGCCTGGCCCTGGGCAAGGGCGTGATCATCGCCCAGACCCGGGAGGAAGCCCGGGACGCCGTCACCGCCATGATGCAGGACGGAAAATTCGGCAAGAGCGGGGAAAAGATCGTCATCGAGGAATTCCTCACCGGGCCGGAGGTTTCGGTGCTGTCCTTCACCGACGGGGAAACGGTGGTGCCCATGGTATCCTCCATGGACCACAAGCGGGCCGGGGACAACGACACCGGCCTGAACACCGGCGGCATGGGCACCGTGGCCCCCAATCCCTATTACACGAAGGAAACGGCCGACCGGTGCATGCGGGAAATCTTCCTGCCCACCATCCGGGCCATGAAGCAGGAAGGGCGCACCTTCAAGGGCTGTTTGTACTTTGGCCTGATGCTGACGCCCAAGGGCCCCCGGGTGATCGAATACAATTGCCGCTTCGGCGACCCGGAAACCCAGGTGGTGCTGCCGCTGCTGAAAAGCGACCTGCTGACCGTGATGCAGGCGGTGACGGGCGGCACCCTGCGGGATACGCCGGTGGAATTTTCCGATGCGTGCGCAGCCTGCGTCATCATGGCCAGCCGGGGGTATCCCGTGGCGTATGAAAAGGGCTATGAAATCACCATCCCGGACGCGGTCTGGCCGCATGTGTACGTGGCCGGCGCCAAGGAAAAGGACGGCAGGCTGCTGACCAGCGGCGGCCGGGTGCTGGGGGTGACGGCGGTGCGGCCGAATCTGAAGGACGCGCTGGCGGAAAGCTACGCCCTGGTGGCCCAAATCCATTTTGATAACGCCTACTGCCGCCGGGACATCGGCCAGCGGGCGCTGCAGGCAGGGGAGATGTGACGATGGTTTACAGGATTTACGTGGAAAAGAAAAAGGAACTGGCCAACGAAGCCAGGACCCTGCTGAACGACGCCCAGGGGCTGCTGGGCATTGATGGGCTGACGGACGTGCGGGTCATCAATCGCTATGACGCGGAAAACATGAGCCGGGAGCTGTTTGATTACGCGGTGAAAACGGTGTTTTCCGAACCGCAGCTGGACGTTACGTCCGAGGATGTGGATCTGCAGGGCGCCCAGGTGTTTGCGGTGGAATACCTGCCCGGCCAGTTTGACCAGCGGGCCGATTCTGCAGCCCAGTGCATCCAGATCATTTCCCAGGGCGAACGTCCCCTGATCCGCAGCGCCAAGGTGTATGCCCTGTACGGGAAGCTTAGCGCCCAGGACGTGGCGGAAATCAAAAAGTACGTGATCAACCCGGTGGAGGCCCGGGAAGCGGCCCTGGAAAAGCCGGCCACGCTGAAGGTGGATTACGCCATTCCCACCACGGTGAAAACCCTGGACGGCTTCTGCCGGCTGGACCGGCAGGGGCTGGAGCAGTTCGTGCGGGATTTGGGCCTTGCCATGGACGCCGACGACATCGCCTTCTGCCAGCAGTATTTCCGCTCGGAGCACCGCGACCCCACCATTACCGAAATCCGCATGATCGACACCTACTGGAGCGATCACTGCCGCCACACCACGTTCCTTACCGTGATCGACGACGTGAAGTTCGAGGATGAGCTGCTGCAAAAGGCGTACCAGGATTATCTGGACGTGCGGAAGAAACTGAACCGGCAAAAGCCCATCTGCCTGATGGACCTGGCCACCATCGCCGTGAAGGCGCTGAAAAAGCAGGGAAAGCTGGACAAATTGGACGAGTCGGAAGAAATCAACGCCTGCACGGTGAAGATCGACGTGGAAATCGAGGGCAAAACGGAGCCCTGGCTGCTTTTGTTCAAGAACGAAACCCACAACCATCCCACCGAAATCGAGCCCTTCGGCGGCGCGGCCACCTGCATCGGCGGCGCCATCCGGGATCCGCTGTCCGGCCGGGCGTACGTGTATGGGGCCATGCGGGTCACCGGCGCGGCTGACCCCACTGTGCCGGTGAGCGAAACCATCCCGGGCAAGCTGCCCCAGCGCAAGCTGGTCACCACTGCCGCTGCGGGCTATTCCTCCTACGGCAACCAGATCGGCCTGGCCACCGGCATCGTGGATGAAATCTACCACCCCGGCTACGCGGCCAAGCGCATGGAAATCGGCGCGGTCATCGCCGCGGCGCCCCAGGAAAACGTGCGCCGGGAACGCCCGGAGCCCGGCGACGTGGTGATCCTGCTGGGCGGCTCCACCGGCCGGGACGGCATCGGCGGCGCCACCGGCTCGTCGAAGGCCCATAACGCCCACAGCGTGGAGGATTGCGGCGCGGAGGTGCAAAAGGGCAACGCGCCGGAGGAACGCAAGCTCCAGCGGCTGTTCAGGAACCCGCAGGCCACCCGCATGATCAAGCGCTGCAACGACTTTGGCGCCGGCGGCGTTTCCGTGGCCATCGGCGAACTGGCTGAACGCCGTGCCCAAAAAGTACGACGGCCTGGACGGCACCGAGCTGGCCATCAGCGAAAGCCAGGAGCGCATGGCCGTGGTGGTGGAAAAGGAAAACGTGGCTGCCTTCCTGCGTTTGGCGCAGCAGGAAAACCTGCAGGCCTGCCCTGTGGCGGTGGTGCAGGAAGATCCCCGGCTGGTGATGAACTGGAACGGCAAAACCATCGTGGACATCAGCCGGGAATTCCTCAATTCCAACGGCGCGGACAAGCACATCGTGGTGACGCCCGAAAAGCCGCATCTGGAAAAGAAAGAAATCGCCGGCTCCTTTACGGACAATTACCGGAAATTGGCCCAGGACCTGAACGTGTGCTCCAAGCGCGGGCTCAGCGAGCGGTTCGATTCCACCATCGGCGCCGGCACCGTGCTGATGCCCTTTGGTGGAAAGTACCAGCTGACGCCCATCCAGGCCATGGTGCAGAAAATCAGCGTGGAAAAGCGGCACACCGACGACTGCTCCCTGATGGCCTGGGGCTACAATCCCTTTATTACGGAGCAAAGCCCCTACCATGGGGCTTACCTGGCGGTGGTGGAATCGGTCTGACCTTCCAGGAATACTTTGAAAAGCCCGGCGCCGACGGCCGGCGCTGGGGCAAGCCCCTGGCGGCGCTGCTGGGCGCCTTCGAGGCCCAGATGCGCCTGGGCATCGGCGCCATTGGCGGCAAGGATTCCATGAGCGGCAGCTTTGAAAAGCTGGATGTGCCGCCCACGCTGGTCTCCTTTGCCGTCACCACCGGCAAGGCTTCCCAGATCGTTTCCCCCGAATTCAAGCGGGCGGGGCACCGCGTGGTGCTGCTTGCGCCGGAAACGGATGAAAACGGTCTTCCCGAAACGGCGTCGCTGCTGCGGCTGTTTGACCGGGTGACCGGCCTGATGCGCAGCGGCAAGGCGGTGGCCTGCTATACGCCGGGCCTGGGCGGCATCGCGGAAGCGGTGATGAAGATGGCGTTCGGAAACGGCCTTGGCTTTGATTTTGACAGCCGCTTTACGGTGAAGGACCTGTTTGACACCTGCTACGGCGCGTTCATCCTGGAAATGGCGGACGACAGCGAGGAAGGCATCCTGCTGGGCCGGGTCAGCGATGGCGGCGCGTTCACCCTGGGGGGCGAAAGCGTGGCGGCGGACCAGCTGCTGGCGCTGTATGAAAATAGGCTGGAGGGCGTGTACGCCTGCAACATCCCGGACCGCCGCGGCCCCATGGAGGATTTCTCTTACCAGGCGCAGTCCTGGCCCGCGCCGCACATCAAGGCGGCACGTCCCCGGGTGCTCATTCCCGCGTTCCCCGGCACCAACTGCGAATACGACAGCGCCAAGGCCATGCGGGACGCCGGGGCGGAGCCGGAGATCCTGGTGGTGAACAACCTGACCGCCGACGGCATCGCCCGCAGCGTGGACGCCTTTGCCCAAAGGCTGAAGGACGCCCAGATGATCTTCATTCCCGGCGGTTTCTCCGGCGGCGACGAGCCGGACGGCAGCGGCAAATTCATTACCGCGTTCTTCAGGAACGCCGCGGTGAAGGAAGGCGTCACGGATCTGCTGGATCACCGGGACGGCCTGATCTGCGGCATCTGCAACGGCTTCCAGGCGCTGATCAAGCTGGGCCTGGTGCCCTACGGCAAAATCATCGACACCGATGAAAACTGCCCCACGCTGACGTTCAACACCATCGCGCGGCACCAAAGCCGCATCGTGCGCACCCGGATCGCCTCCAACAAATCCCCGTGGCTGGCGCTGACCCAGGTGGGCGAGGTGTATTCCGTGCCCATCTCCCACGGCGAGGGACGCTTCCTGGCCAGCGAAGCGCTGATCCGCCGGCTGGCGGAAAACGGGCAGATCGCCACCCAGTATGTGGATCTGTCCGGCCATGCCACCGGCGATGTGCACTTCAATCCCAACGACTCCATGTTCGCCATCGAGGGCATCACCTCCCCGGACGGCCGGGTGTTCGGCAAAATGGGCCACAGCGAACGTGTGGGCAGCTATCTGTACCGCAATGTGCCGGGCGAATATGACATCCGCATGTTCGAAGCCGGCGTGAAGTATTTCAAGTAAGGGACAAAAGGAAGAGGAGGAAGGCACCATGGCTTACCTGACGGACATCGAAATCGCCCAGGCGTGCAGCATGCAGCCCATCCAGGAAATTGCCAAGAAAGCCCACATCGATGAAAAATATCTGGAGCCCTACGGCCGCTACAAGGCCAAAGTTGACCCGCAGCTGATCAAGGACAGCACGCGCAAAGACGCCAAGCTGGTGCTGGTGACGGCCATCACCCCCACGCCTGCCGGGGAAGGGAAAACCACTACCACCATCGGCCTGGCCGACGGGTTGAAGCGCATCGGCAAGGATGTGACCGTGGCCCTGCGGGAGCCGTCCCTGGGCCCGGTATTCGGCGTCAAGGGCGGCGCGGCCGGCGGCGGCTACGCGCAGGTGGTGCCCATGGAGGACATCAACCTGCACTTTACCGGCGACTTCCACGCCATCGGCGCGGCCAACAACCTGCTGGCCGCCATGCTGGACAACCACATCCAGCAGGGCAACGCCCTGGGCATCGACCCGAGGAAGATCACCTGGAAGCGTTGCGTGGATATGAACGACCGGCAGCTGCGTTTCGTGGTGGACGGCCTGGGCGGCAAGGTGAACGGCACGCCCCGGGAAGACGGCTTTGACATCACTGTGGCCAGCGAAATCATGGCGGTGTTCTGCCTTTCCTCTTCCATTACAGATCTGAAGGAGCGGCTTTCCCGCATCATCGTGGGCTATACCTACGACGATAAGCCCGTTACCGCCGGCGACCTGAAGGCAGTAGGCGCCATGACCGCGCTGCTGAAGGACGCGCTGAAGCCCAACCTGGTGCAGACCCTGGAAGGCACCCCGGCCTTCGTGCACGGCGGTCCCTTCGCCAACATCGCCCACGGCTGCAATTCCGTCATGGCTACCCGCATGGCCCTGAAAATGGGCGACTACACCGTCACGGAAGCGGGCTTCGGCGCCGATCTGGGCGCGGAGAAATTCCTGGACATCAAGTGCCGCATGGCGGGCCTGACCCCCGATGCCGTGGTGATCGTGGCCACGGTGCGTGCCCTGAAAATGCATGGGGGGCTGGACAAGAAGCAGCTGGGTACGGAGGACTTGACCGCGCTGGAAAAGGGCATTCCGAACCTGCTGCGCCACGTTTCCAACATCAAGAACGTGTACAAGCTGCCCTGCGTGGTGGCGGTGAACCGCTTCCCCACGGATACCGACAGGGAAATCGAATTCATTATTGAAAAGTGCCGGGCGCTGGGCGTCAACACCGTGCTGTCCACCGTGTGGGCGGAAGGCGGCAAGGGCGGCGAAGCGCTGGCCCGCGAGGTGGTGCGCCTGTGCGAGGAAGAAAAGGGCGACTTCACCTTCAGCTATGAACTGGACGGCACCATCGAAGAAAAAATCGAAGCCGTGGTGAAAAAGGTGTATGGCGGCAAGGGCATCACCGTGCTGCCCCAGGCGAAAAAGCAGATCGACCAGCTGACAGCCCTGGGCTTTGACCGGATGCCCGTGTGCATCGCCAAGACCCAGTACAGCTTCTCCGACGATCCCGCAAAGCTGGGCGCGCCGGAAGACTTCACGGTGACGGTGAAGAACGTGAAGGTGTCCGCCGGCGCGGGCTTCATCGTGGTGCTCACCGGCGACATCATGACCATGCCCGGTTTGCCCCGGGTGCCCGCCGCCGAAAAAATCGACGTGGACGAAAACGGCAGGATCACCGGCCTGTTCTGATCCCTGCCGGGGAGGCTGAGGGCGAGGCGCCTGTATCGCGCCCTCGGCCAAATTTCAAAAATAAAGGGTTCCGATCCTTGTACGGGATCGGAACCCCTTTGGTTTTGGCGGCCTCTGACGCAAAACGGGATTGTCTGAACGCGGCTGCCCCTTGCCCACCCTGGCGCGGCGACCGGCGATACGGGAATAAAAAGAAGGTGTTGGATTGCGCGTGTGCCCGATGCTGGGGAGAAAAAGAACAGACGGAGTCGAACCGCCATTCTGCGCCCCCGCGCAGAAACCATCGGTGCGGCTCATTCTCAGCCGCAGAGATCACGCCCGCTTCGCCGCGTTACCTGCCCGCGTTCAGTTTTCTTCCAGATCGGTGCTCCAGTTGGCGGCCTGGATTTTGCCGTCCAGTTCCCGAAGCGCCTTGGATTTCTGATCCAGATCCTTTTGCAGCGCAGCCACATTCACCGTGCTGACGATTTTGATCTCGCTCATCCTTGCCCGGTCGCTGAGGGAGGAGGCCGTATCCAGGAAGGAGCGCAGCAGCTGCAGCTGCTGCCGCCTGGCGTCCCGCCGGGCCAGGCAGCAGGTCATGCTCTCCCCGTCGATCAGGGTACGGCTGTTGGTCAGGTTGATCTGCGCGGCCAGCGTTTCCAGCCGCGCGGTCAGGCTTTCCAGCTCCTTCAAAAGCGCCTTGGGGTCCTCCGCGGGCTTTTCCCCTTCCTGCACCCGGGCGTTGTTGTTCAGCCGTCCATCCAGCTGGGCGATGCGCTTTTGCACGTCCGCCCGTTCCAGCAGGGCTTCCGCAAGTTTCATAGGCGTTTCCTCATTTCGTAATCAGTTTGTTCCGGCAGCGCTGCATCCAGCCGCCTTTCAGATAATACAGGATAAACAGCAGCGATGTGACCGTCCACGTCATGGGATAGCTGAACACCGTCCGCTGGATGGTGCGGTCCATGGGAACGAACACCAGCAGCCACAAAAGCCTGAGCAGGCACACGCCGAACAGCGTCAGCATCGTGGGCACCAGCGATTCCCCTGCGCCGCGCAGGGCGCCGGACAGGATCTCCACACACACATAGGTGACAAAGTACGGCGCGATGTTCCGCAGCACCAGCATGCCCGCGTCCACCACCGCCGCTTCATTGGTGAAAATGCCAAACAGCTGGCGGCCAAACAGCAGCAGCATCGTGCTGAAGGCCGCCGCGGCGGCAAACGCCATCAGCAGGCATTCCCGCACGCCCTTTTTGACCCGGTCGTATTTTTCCGCGCCGAAGTTCTGCCCCACGAAGGTGGTAACGGAAATGCCGAAGGCGTTCAGCACCATCCAGAAAAAGCCGTCCAGCCGGCCCCAGGCGCTCCAGGCCGCCGAAACATCGGTGCCAAAGCCGTTGATGTAGGCCTGGATCATGACATTGGAGATGGAATACATCACGGATTGAAGGCCCATGGGCAGGCCGATGCGCACGATGCGGCGCAGCAGATCCCCGTGGAAGCGGATCCGGCGAAGGTCCAGGCGGCAGGCGGTATGGGACCGCGCCAGCACCAGGATCACCAGCACAGCGCTGACCGTCTGGCTCAGGATGGTGGCCCAGGCCGCGCCGGCCACCCCCATATCGCACCCCACCACAAACAGCACGTCCAGCACGATGTTGGTCAGGCAGGCGACGATCAGGAAATACAGCGGCCGCCGGGAATCGCCTACCGCCCGCAGGATGCCGCTGCCCACGTTGTAAATCAGGGAGGGTACCATGCCCAGAAAATAGATGCGGATATAGGTCAGCGCCGGCTCCATCACGTCCTGCGGCGTATCCAGCAGCGTCAGCATCCAGGGCGCCAGCATCAGGCCGACCACCGTCAGGAAAATGCCGGCGGCAACCGCCATGGCCAGCGCCGTGTGCACCGTGCGGCTTACCTGCCGGTCCTGCCGCGCGCCGAAAAACTGGGAAATGATCACCGTGGCGCCGGAGGCCAGGCCGATAAAGAAGCCCACGATCAGGTTGATCAGGTTGCCGGTGGCGCCGCCCACGGCGGCCAGTGCCTGCTTGCTGACGTATTTCCCCACGATCATGGCGTCCGCCGTGTTATACAGCTGTTGGAAAAACGTGCCCAGCAGAATGGGGAAGAAGAAGATCAGCAATTGCTGCCAGATCACGCCCTCCACAATGCCGTAGCCGTCCCGGCGTTTTTGCTTTTCCATATATTCCTCCGTGTCGTCCGGTAAAAGCCCGAAAACCCGGGATCAGCAGACCCGGTTCAGCAGCAGGATGGCGGCGATGACCAGCGCCATCACGACGCAGGCGATATAATCCCGCTGACCGCATTTCAGCACCCGCAGCCGGGTACGTCCTTCGCCGCCGTGGTAACACCGTGCCTCCATGGCCATGGCAAGATCGCCGGCCCGGCGGAACGCGCTGACGAACAGCGGCACCAGCAGCGGCACCATGGCCTTGGCCCGCTGGATCAGATTGCCGGATTCAAAATCGGCGCCGCGGGCGGTTTGCGCCTTCATGATTTTGTCCGCTTCTTCCAGCAGCGTGGGAATGAAGCGCAGGGCGATGGACATCATCATGGCCATTTCATGGGCCGGGAAATGCACCACCCGCAGGGGAGACAAAAGCCGCTCCAGCCCGTCGGTGAGCACAATGGGCGGCGTGGTCAGGGTCAGCAGGCTGGAGGCAAGCACCAGGAACACCAGCCGCAGGGTGTAGTGCACCGCGGTGATCAGCGATTCCGTTTTGATCATCGCGAATCCCAGATCCACCAGCACCGTTTCCCCCTGCAGGAAAAACACGTTCAGCACGAACGTCAGGACCAGGATAAACCGCAGGGGCTTGACGCCCTTGAGCATCATCCGGATGGGCACATGGGACAAAGCGGACGCTGCCAGCAGCAGCGCCACCACCGGCACGAAGGCCAGCAGATTGCCGGCCAGGAAAATGGCCACGATCAGGGCGATCAGCAGCAGGATCTTGACCCGGGGGTCCATGCGGTGCACAGCGCTGTCCGCCGGGTAATACTGGCCCAGGGTAATATCATTGAGCGCCATGCCGCTTCCCCCCTTTCCACAGTGTCAGGATGGCGGAAAGCGCCTGGTCCTCCCTGAACGCATCCTGGGGGAAGGGCAGCCCGTTTTCCCGCAGATACATGCCCAATTTGCAGACGGAGGGCACGTCCAGCCCCATTTTTTCCAGCGCTTCGCCGTGGCGGAAAATCTCCTCCGGCGCGCCGTCCATGGCGATGGCGCCTTTTTCCATCACCACGGCCCGGGTGGCGTAATGCGCCACGTCGTCCATGGCGTGGGATACCATCACCACCGTGGTGCCCTGGCGGTGCAGATCGGAAATCATGTCCAGCATTTCCCGGCGGCTTTGGGGGTCCAGCCCCGCTGCCGGCTCGTCCAGCACCAGAATTTGCGGCCGCATGGCCAGCACGCCGGCCATGGCCACCCGGCGCATCTGCCCGCCGGACAATTCAAAGGGGGATTTTTCTGCCAGCGCGGGATCGCCCAATCCGACCCGGCGCAGCGCTTCCGTCACCCGTTCGCTGACTTCCTCCGGGGACAGGCCCAGGTTTTTCGGCCCGAAGGCCACGTCCTTGGCTACGGTTTCTTCAAACAATTGATGCTCCGGGTACTGGAACACCAGGCCCACCTTCCGGCGCACCTCTTTTTTGTCGTATCCTTTTTGATGGATGTCCTTGCCGTCCAGCAGCACCCGGCCTTCCGTGGGCCGGAGCAAGCCGTTGATGTGCTGGGCCAGGGTGGATTTGCCCGAGCCCGTGTGGCCGATCAGCGCCAGGAAATCCCCTTCGCGGATTTCCAGATTCACGTTCCGGATGGCCGTGGCCTGAAAGGGGCTGCCGGGCTGATAGGTATGGGTCACGTTTTCCAATGTCACCTGCACAGCCGCAGCACCTCCTTTGTCATTTCTTCCGCCGTCAGTACGCCGTCCCGGATCGGCATGCCCGCTTCCCGCAGCTGCACGGCCAGCCGGGCCATGGGCGGCGCGTCCAGCCGGTATTTCCGGATCTGCTCCGGATCGGCAAACACGTCCCGGGGCGTGCCGGACAGGACGATCTGCCCGTCGTGCATGATGTGCACCCGGTCGCAGTGCACCGCTTCTTCCATGAAATGCGTGATCCAGAGCACCGTGATGCCCTGCTCCCGGTTCAATTGCTTTACCGCTTCCATCACTTCTTTGCGGCCCCGGGGATCCAGCATGGCGGTGGATTCGTCAAAGATGATGGCTTCCGGCTGCATGGCCAGCACGCCGGCAATGGCCACCCGCTGCTTCTGGCCGCCGGACAGGGTATGGGGCGCCCGCTGGGCGTACTCCAGCATGCCCACGTCCCGCAGCGCCTTTTCGATGCGCGCCGGCATTTCCGCCGTGGGCACGCCGATGTTTTCCAGGCCGAAGGCCACGTCCTCTTCCACCACCGTCGCCACCAGCTGGTTGTCGGGGTTCTGGAACACCATGCCGGCCCGGCGGCGGATCTCCCAGGTGTTCCGGTCGTCCGCCGTATCCATGCCGCACACCGTTACGGTGCCCTTTGTGGGCAGGTACAGGCCGTTGATCAATTTGGCCAGGGTGGATTTGCCCGAGCCGTTCTGGCCCAGGATGGCGTGAAACGACCCCCGGGGCAGCTGCAGGCTCACGTCCCGCACGGCTTCCCGGGCTTCTTCCTCATAAGCAAAAGAAACATGATCCACAGAAATAATGGGCGTTGGCATGATGATCCCCTTTGAATTTCTTTCCATTCGCCAGGTTCCCCCAGCATAGCGCATTATATCATACTTCCGGGACGGAAGCAACACGGCGGCCCGCCGGGCACAATGAAAAAAGCAACCTGCTCCTTGGCCGCTGCCCGGCGCGCGGCGTCACATTTTTATTCCGCTCCAGGGATTTTTGTACTTTACACCGACGGCTTTTCATTATATAATAAGGATGTTACATCCGATTGAAAGGGGTATATCCATCATGCTGGAAAACATTCTGTTTGGGATCTCCACCGCGATTGCTGAATCCGGCGCAGCGTCTACTGCCGCCTCCACCACCGCCACCGAAGGCGCCGAAGCCGCGCAAATGAGCCCCGTTGCCGCTCTGCTGCAGCTGGTGGTTCCCATGGCGCTGATGATTGCCGTGTTCTATTTCATGCTGATCCGTCCGCAGCGCAAAAAGGACAAGAAAGTTAAGGAAATGCTCAACGCCCTCAAGAAGGGGGACCGGGTCACCACCATCGGCGGTATTTACGGCACCATCATGAACATCAAAGACGAAACCATCACCCTGGCCGTGGGCCAGAGCGGTGATAAGCCTACCGAAATGACCGTGGCCCGCTGGGCCATCCGGGGCGTGGAAGAAGTCAGCGTGGAAAACGACGGCGAAATCCTGGCCTGACAGGCTCATCCAGGGAAAAGGCCCGCAGACGCGCGGAAAGCATGCGCCGGATGCGGGCTTTTCCTTTTGACGGAAAAAACCGCATCGGGCAGGAGGCCCGGGCGTATCCTGAAGTGCGATCAAATTGCCGGGGAACCCTCGTTTCCCGCTGGGGAGGATTGACCATGGACTTTGTCTCTCTTTTCCTGCTGGCAGTGGGCCTGTCCATGGACGCTTTCGCCGTGGCCGTCTGCAAAGGCCTGGCCCTGAAAAAAATCCAATGGAAGCACGCCCTGACCGTGGGGCTGTGGTTCGGCGGATTCCAGGCGCTGATGCCGCTGCTGGGCTATCTGGCCGGCGCGCAGTTCAAGGACGCCATCGCCGCTTACGACCACTGGATCGCCTTCGGGCTGCTGCTGCTGATCGGCGGCAACATGATCCGGGAAGCGCTGTTTGATCAGGAGGAGACTGGCTCCGACGCCGTGCTGTCCTTTCGGGCCATGCTGCCGCTGGCGGTTGCCACCAGCATTGACGCGCTGGCGGTGGGCGTCACGTTTGCGTTTCTGAACGTGAATATTTTTTCCTCGATCGCGTTGATCGGCTGCACTACCTGCGTTCTTTCCATGGCCGGGGTTAAAATCGGCAGCGTGTTCGGCGACCGGTTTGAAAAGAAAGCGGAAATCCTGGGCGGGGTGATCCTGATCCTGCTGGGGGTCAGGATCCTGCTGGAGCATTTGGAGATCATTTGATGAATACGACGCAAAAGACGACGGCTGTCCTTTTGGTGCACGGCCTGCAGGAAAGTCCTCGTTTCTTTGATTTCCTGCTGCGAGGACTGCCGGAGGGAACGCCTTTCCGGGCGGTTCAGCTGCCTGGTCACGGCGGCAAACGGCGCTCCTTCCGCCGGGCAGACCGCGAAGCGTGGGAACGCTGCGTGAATCAGGCGGCTGTGGAGTTGGGGCAGCAGTACGGCCGTGTGGTTTTTGTGGGGCATGGCATGGGCTGTTTGCTGGGGCTGAAGGCCGCTATGCAGCCCGGCATCCGGTTTTCCGCCCTGCTGTTTCTGGCCTGCACCCTGCGGCTGAAAAACCCGGCGCGGTACGTGCGCGCTCTGCGGCTATCCCGCGGGCAAAAGGATCCGGCGGCAGCGGCACTGCGGGAAGTCTGCGCCCTGTCCAGGCCTGTGACGCCGCTGGGCTGTCCGGGCCCATACTTGGAATTCCTGCGGCTGAAAAAGGAGATCGGCGCAGTTCGCAAAAAGCCCCTGCTGCGCGTAACGGCCGCGTTTTGCGAAAAAGATGAAATTGTCAGCCCGCGGTCCATTCCCGTGGCCAAGGCGTGGCGGTTCGCGCCCATGGCGCTGCCCGACTGCACCCACTGGTATTTCACCGAAGAAGCCCGGGCTGTGCTGCGGCAGGTGCTGTGCGCCCTGCTGGAAAGCTGACGGCGTTGCGTTTTCCCGAAGACGGAAAGCGGGTTGATCATCACAAAAAAACAGGGTCTTGCCCTCTGGAAAGGCAAAACCCTGTTATTTTATTTCTTTTTCCCGAAGGTAAATGCCCGCTTCAGCGCCAGGCTAAAGCGCGTCCAGGGCTTGGCCGCGCCGCGCAGCGTTTCGTAAACCCGGCGGAAGGGCGCGGGATCGGCGGGATGATTTCCGTACAGCTTTCCGCCCAGCTGATCGGCCAGCGGCTGCAGGGAAGGCAGCCGGCTTTCCGCCAGGGGCGCCTGGACGCGGGCGGCAAATTCGTGCAGCGTTTCCTGGGGCTGCCGCCGCAGGCCGCGCCTGGCCAGCAGGGCGGCGATGGCGGCGAACAGGATTTCCGCCGCCTGATCCGGCTTGCGGCCTGCCCGGCGAAGCGGCTCGGTCCACAGGCAGCGGAAAAGGATCAGCAGAATAAGGGCCAGTAGCAGAAGCACAATCCACCAGAAGGGCTGCGCGGGGCTGCCCAGCGGATCGGCGGGCGGCGGCGCGGCGTCCTGGGGGAGGGGGGTCGGCGTGGACAGGGATTCATCCTGGGGCGGTTCGGGCTCCGGGCTTTCGTCGGGCGCGGTGGTGGGCGCCGGGGTGGGAGTGCCGGGGTCAGGCGTGGGGGTGGACGATGGCGGCGGGGTCGGCGTGGGGCCGTTGGCGGGGGGATCACTGCTGTCGTCCCCGCCGGAATCGCCGTCGGTTCTGGGGGTGGCGTCCAGGGCCAGCCAGCCAAAGCCGTTCAGGTAAATCTCCGTCCACGCGTGGGCCTGCTGGCCGGTCACCACGGCGATGCCCGTCTGATCCGGCGCGGCGATATAGCCCGTTACGTACCGGGCCGGGATGCCGGCGATGCGGCACAGCACCGTCATGGCCGTGGCGAAGTAGGTGCAGTAGCCTTCTTTTTCCCCGATCAGGAACCAGGCCACAAAATCCACGCCCTCCGGCGGTTCCTTCACGTTCAGGTTATATTTGTAGTTCTTCCGCAGGTAGCGCATGATGTTCAGCGCCTTTTCATACGGCGTGGCGGCGCTGCCGGCGGCCTTGGCGGCAATATCGAAAATTTCCTGCTGGATGTGCCGGGGCAGTTTCAGGTAGTTTTCTTCGATTTCGCTGTAATGGGCATCCGCCTGCGCGGCGCAGGCTTCCACCATGGCGGCGGTGGCCCGGCTGCCGGCGATATAGGGCAGATACGTCACGGTGTAGCTGTCGCCGGCCTGCAGGTTCCTGGTGATGAACAATTCGCTGGCCAGATTGTAATACAGCACCATCCGTTCGCTTTCCATCTGCAGCGTGCGGGTGTGGCCGGGCACAAACAGGGTGGTGGTGCCGTCGTTGAGCAGACGCACCCGAACCGTTTCCGGCTGCAGGTCCCCCGCGATCACGGGCCGGTTCAGATCAAACAGCTCTTCCCGCAGGGCCGTAAACCGGGGAGACGCGTACAGGTAGCGCCGGGAGGACAGGGTATCGAACCAGTTGAGCCCGGTATATTCGTTGTAGGCCTTGCCCTTGAGAAGCAATGTGCGGCTGGCGGTGACCTCCATGACCGTATGCTTTTCCGGCTCGGCCGGGCCGCCCAGGCGCTCGTCCAGGGGCTGGTAGCCTTCGCTGGCCAGGTTGAAGGAGGTACGGAACTCGTTGAAGAGCAGATAATCTTCAATGAACTGACGAATATCGGTGGAGATCTTTTCCAATTGCGGCACGGCCTGGGGCTTGCCTGGCACCAGGAAAAAGGCCAGCACGGCCAGAACCGCCGCCAGCGGCAGGGGAGACAGGCGTTCCTCCCGTCCCTGGGCCATCATCAGCACCAGGCCCACCGCAGCGGGCAGGGCATAGAGCAGCAGGCTTTCCCGGAAGGTGAAAATGAAAATCAGCGCCAGGATGGTGACCACGGCGAAAACGGCCAGGGGCAGGGTATCGTCCCAGGCCAGGGCGGCCGCCAGCAGCGTAAACAGCAGGCACACCGCCCACCGGGCGGTATCGGCGTAAGGCGCGGCGGCGTCCGGAATGCCCCGCAGGGCCAGAAAGGCCGCCTTGACCAGCTGGATGACGGTGTGCACCGGGCCGCCGCCCAGCGCGCCCCAGACGCCCAGCGCGGCCAGCAGGCCCACCGGCAGCAGCCATTTTTTCTTCAGGGGCAGGAGATACAGCCCCTCAAAAGCCAGGGAAAAAAGCACACACAAAAGCGCCGCGGGCCACAGGGCCTGCAGGGGAAGCAGCGCTTTGAGCGTTGTCAGGCTCAGCCCCAGGCTGAGCAAAAGCACCGTGAAGCATTGCATCACGGCCGCTTTGATGTTTTCTTCACGCGGGCGTGACATAGCACACCTCCACCAGATGATGCTGCAGCCGGGATACGAAGGGCTGGTAATCGGGCGAATCCGGGGTATAGGTGACCAGGTACAGCCGGGCGCTGGGGCCCATGCGGCGGATGCGGCTGACCCCCTCCACGATCCGGGCGTCCAGCCGGGTGGTGATCACCACGGTGGCGCCGGTGCGGCGCATGCGGCGCAGTTCCAGGTTCAGCACCCGGGCGAAATCCTCGCCGTCCCGGAAGGGCTGGCAGGCCAGCATTTCCTGAAGCAGCGTCAGGCTGGCCTTGTGGTCGGAAGAGAACTCGTTGGCCTGGTCGCCGTATATGGGCAGGCGGACGGGGCTGCCGTCCTCCATTTGCAGGCTGGCCACGGCCACCGCCGTTTCACACAGGGCGTCCCGCAGGTTTTCCTTTCCTTCCGGCACGCTTTCGCCGCCCAGGGGAGCGCTGCAGTCCAGCAGGATCAGGGTGTCCGGCGGCGCGGGCGTTTCAAACCGGCGCACCAGGATCTCCCGCTTCCGGGAGGACAGCTTCCAGTGGATCCGCTTCATGGCGTCGCCGGGCTGGTAGGCGCGCACGTCCTCCGGCGCGTTGTAGTCCTCCTGGGTGCGGGCCAGCGCGGCGCTGCCGTCGTCCCCCAGGGTGATGCGGGGCTTTTCAATGTCAAAGGGCCGGGGCAGCACGGTCAGCGTGGCGGCCTGGGCCCTGGATTTCTTTTTCATTTCCAGCAGGCCGAAAAGATCGTGGATCACCAGGCGGGTGACGCGGGCGTCAAACTGCCCCACGTGCCGGGCTGTCAGGGGCAGACGGCGTTCATGGGCCTGAAAGGGCGCCGCGCCGAAGGCACAGTCGATTTGCTGGCCGGCGTACGAAAAATCACCCATCAGCGGCGCGATGGGCAAAGGACACCGGTGCTCGGCCTTCAGGGCCAGCTGCGCCGTTTCTCCCCGGTGTACGTGCGGGGTGTTCAGGTGCTGGCGGCACACGGCCGTCTGCCGGGCCCACAGGCAGCTGATCAGGCTGTACGCCAACAGGACCAGCAGCAGGATGGCGATGTAATAATACAGCGCGCCGCCCAGGGAAAGGGCGCAGAAGCCGCTGGTCAGCAGGGCGGTCAGCGCCGCCAGGCCCCGCCGGGTCATCCGATTCGGCCGGTGGGCACCGGCACGGTTTCAATCAGCTGGGAAAGCACCTGGGAGGCGGAAATGCCCTTCATGCGGGCTTCCGGCGTCAGCACCAGGCGGTGGGACAGCACGGGCAGCGCCATGCGGCGGATGTCGTCGGGCAGCACGTAATCGCGGCCGGACAGCAAGGCGCAGGCCTGGGCAGCCCGCAGCAGGGCGATGGAGCCCCGGGGGGACGCGCCCAATTGCAGGGAAGCGTGGCCGCGGGTCATGGCGGTGATGGTGGCCACGTAGCTGCGGGCTTCCCGGCTGGCGTAAATGGTGCCCAGCTGCTCCTGCATGGAAATGATTTCGTCGGCGCCGCAGACGGGCGTCAGGGTCTGCATGGGGGTTACCTGGCCGGAGTAGCGTTCCAGCACGTCGGTTTCCTCCTCGATGGAAGGATAGCCGATGTGGATGCGCAGGAAGAACCGGTCCATCTGCGCTTCCGGCAGGGGATAGGTGCCCACGAAGTCCACCGGGTTCTGGGTGGCCATCACCATGAAGGGCTGGGGCAGCTTGTGGGTCACGCCGTCCACCGTTACCTGGCCTTCCTCCATCACTTCCAGCAGGGAGGACTGGGTCTTGGGCGAGGTGCGGTTGATTTCGTCGGCCAGCACGATCTGGCTCATCACGGCGCCGGGCTTGAATTCCATTTCGCCGGATTGCAGGTTCACCATGGTGAAGCCCGTCACGTCGCTGGGCGTCACGTCGGGGGTGAACTGGATGCGCTTGAAGGAACACTGCAGGGATTTGGCCAGCGCGGCGGCCATGGTGGTTTTGCCCACGCCGGGCACATCCTCGATCAGTACGTGGCCCCGGCACACCAGGGCAATAAGCAGCAATTCAATGGCGTCATCCTTGCCCACGATCACGCGCCGGATATTTTGCTGCAGGGCATACACCAGGGGACGGGGCTGAGCGGGATTGGACTGCATAGGGGAGCTCCTTTCTGGGAAAACGAAAAAACTGTTTCCGGTCTAATCATCCGCGCCTTACGGCGGGAACAGGATCGCCTGCGTTCCGTTCCAGTATATCAAAAACTGTGCCAAATTGCAATGCAATTTGACACAGTTTCGTAACTTGATTGAAATAACTTGGCAATCCGTCAGTCTTCGAAGGCGTTTTCCGCGCCGGGGGTGGGCAGGCTGGTGTATTTCCAGTTGCGCTCATCCACGCGGGCCATGGAAACGTCCTTTTCCTGCTCGTCGAAGCTGATGCTGTCCAGAATCACGCCCTGATAGGAGATCACCACTTTTTCGCCGGTGGCGCTGAGCTTGAAGCCCACGTGGATTTCGCCCTTGACCACTTCCTCGGTGCCGGAGGCAAATACCACCAGGTAGCCGTGCGCGGGAATGGTCACGTCGCCGAACACGTATTTTTCCAGGTTCTTCTTGCCGTCGGACAGGCACAGGCCTTTCAGGTTCACGTCCTTGTCGCTGGTGTTGTACAGCTCGATCCAGTCGGTATCTTCACCGTTTTTATCCTCGATGGTGTCGCCGTTGGACGCCATGAATTCATTGATACGGATGGCGGCCAGGTTATTGCTGGCGGCCTGGGCGGTAAAGAAAGGAACCATCAGGCACAGGACCAGCAGCAAAGCGAAGCATTTTTTCATGGGAACAGGAGCCTCCTTCCAAATGATGGAGCCAGTATACCATAGGTTTTTGATTCTGTCACGCAAAAAGATGTAAACAAATGCCGGATATTTTGTGAAAAGACGGAAAAGATGGACCGCGCCGGCGCGGAAGCGGGACGGATCGCCGATTTTCCCCTTTACAAATACGCTGCTTTCCGCTATAATAGGCGCTGTTCAGGCGATGAAAAAGACGGGCCTGCACACCTGCTTTTCAGAGAGCCGGGGAAGGTGGAAACCCGGCAGGCAGCGCAGCGCCGGATCACTTTGGAGCCTTCCGCCGAAGGGCGGACGCCTCATCCCCGATACAGGATGACGAAAGCCGGACGCCCTTTGGCGGCGTCAAGTTGGGTGGTACCGCGGATTCTGTCCGTCCCAATGATTTGGGACGGATTTTTTCTATGCAAGGAGGAAAGCGCATGTACAAAAAAGTGACCACGGATATGAATTTCGCCGCCCGGGAAAAGGACGTGCTGAAATTCTGGAAAGACAACGACATCGTGAAAAAATCCTTCCACGCCCGGGATGACGTCAAGGATACCTTCACGTTCTTTGACGGGCCGCCCACCGCCAACGGCATGCCCCACATCGGCCACGTGGAAACCCGCGCCATCAAGGACCTGATCCCCCGCTACCACACCATGAAGGGGCAGAACGTGCTGCGCAAGGCCGGCTGGGACACCCACGGCCTGCCGGTGGAATTGGAAGTGGAAAAGAAGCTGGGCCTGGACGGCAAGCCCCAGATCGAGCAGTACGGCATCGAGCCCTTCATCCAGGAGTGCAAAAAGTCCGTGTGGAAATACCTGCACGAATGGGAAGAAATGAGCGACCGGGTAGGCTACTGGGTGGATATGGAGCACCCCTACGTGACCTATCACGACGACTATATCGAAAGCGAATGGTGGAGCCTGAAAACCATCGCCGAAAAGGGCCTGATCTATCAGGGCCACAAAATCGTGCCCTATTGCCCCCGCTGCGGCACGGCCCTGAGCAGCCATGAAGTGGCCCAGGGCTACAAGAACGTGAAGGAAAAATCCGCCTTCGTGCGTTTCCGGGTGAAGGGCAAGGAGAATACGTATCTTCTGGCCTGGACCACCACCCCCTGGACGCTGCCCAGCAACCTGGCGCTGTGCGTCAACCCCAGGGAAACCTACTGCCGGGTAAAAACCAACGAGGGCCTGACCTACATCATGGCCAAGGCCCTGGTGGAAAAGGTCATGGAGGGCAAGGAGCCCGAAATCACCGCCGAAATGGTGGGCACCGACCTGAAAGGCCTGGAATACGAGCCGCTGTACCGCTTTGTGGAGCCGGACAAGAAGGCCTGGTTCGTGGTGTGCGACGATTACGTCACCATGGAGGACGGCTCCGGCATCGTGCATATCGCGCCGGCCTACGGCGAGGACGACAACCGGGTCTGCAGGGAAAACAACGTGCCCTTTGTGAACCTGGTGGACACCCAGGGCCGCTTCATCGCCGGCACCGCCTGGGAAGGCGTGTTCGTCAAGGACGCCGATCCCATGATCCTCAAGGATTTGAAGGAACGGGGGCTGCTGTTCGCCGCCGTACCCTTTGCCCACGATTATCCCTTCTGCTGGCGCTGCGATACGCCGCTGCTGTACTACGCCCGTCCCACCTGGTTCATCAAAATGACCGCCCTGCGGGACGAACTGGTGGCCAACAACCGCTCCGTCAACTGGTACCCGGACAACATCAAGGAAGGCCGCATGGGCAACTTCCTGGAAAACGTGGTGGACTGGGGCCTGAGCCGGGAGCGCTACTGGGGCACGCCGCTGCCTATCTGGAAGTGCGAAGAAGGCCACATTCATGTGATCGGCAGCAGGAAAGAACTGCTGGACATGGCCATCGGCGAAGTGAACCTGCCTGAACTGCACCGGCCCTACATCGACGAAGTGAAGATCACCTGCCCCCATTGCGGCAAGCCCATGACCCGGGTCAAGGAGGTCATTGACTGCTGGTACGATTCCGGCTCCATGCCCTTCGCCCAGTGGCACTATCCCTTTGAAAACAAGGACATCTTCGAGAAGCGCTTCCCGGCCAACTTCATTTCCGAAGCCATCGACCAGACCCGCGGCTGGTTCTACACCCTGCTGGCCATCTCCACGCTGATCTTCGGGCGCGCGCCCTTTGAAAACTGCGTGGTGCTGGGCCATGTGCAGGACAAGGACGGCCGCAAGATGAGCAAGCACCTGGGCAACGTGGTGGATCCCAAGGCGGTGCTGGAAAAGCAGGGAGCCGACGCCATCCGCTGGTTCTTCTATTCTTCCTCCGCGCCGTGGCTGCCCTGCCGCTTCCATGAGGACGCCCTGAACGAAGGCCCCCGCCGGTTCATGACCACCCTGTGGAACACCTACTACTTCTATGTGCTTTATGCCGACATCGACCGGTTCGATCCCACGAAGCACGACCTCAAAAATTGCCGCCTGACGCTGATGGACAAGTGGGTACTGAGCCGGCTCAACACCGTGATCAAGGCGGTGGACGAGGACCTGAGCGCTTACCGTATCACCGAGTCCACCCGCAGGATCAGCGACTTTGTGGATGAACTGAGCAACTGGTACGTGCGCCTGGGCCGCGACCGGTTCTGGGGCAAGGGCATGGCGGAGGACAAGGAAGCCGCGTTCATGACACTGTACACCGTGCTGGAAAAGCTGACCCGCCTGATCGCGCCCTACATGCCCTTCATGGCGGAGAGCATTTACCAGAACATCGTGCGCACGGTGGATGCCAACGCCCCCGAGTCGGTTCACCTGTGCGATTTCCCCGCGGTGGACGAAGCGATGATCGACCCCGAAGCCGAACGGCAGATGGCCGCTGTGGAAACGGTGGTGCAATTGGGCCGCAGCTGCCGGCAGCTGAGCAACATGAAGGTTCGCCAGCCGCTGAACACCCTCTACGTATCCGGCGCGGAATTCGGCGAAGTGTACAAGGGCCTGGTGGAAGACGAGCTGAACGTGAAAAGCGTGCAGTTCATCCAGGATGCGGGCCAGTTTGTGAATTACGACCTGAAGCCCAACTTCATGACCCTCAAGAGCCGGTACGGCAGATTCCTGGGCCGCATGCGGGGCGAAATGCAAAAGCTCAGCGGCGCCGAGGTGGTGGCTGCCTTTGACCGGGGCGAAACCGTGACGCTGACCATGGACGGCACCGACATCATCCTGAACAAGGAAGATGTGCTGGTGGAGGCCGTGAAGAAAGAGGGCTTCACCTCCCAGGTGGATGGCAAGCTGACCGTGGCGCTGGATACCACGCTGACGGACGAACTGATCCGCGAGGGCTATGCCCGCGAGGTGATCAGCAAATTGCAGTCCATGCGCAAGGACGCGGGCTTTGACGTGACGGACCGCATTGCCGTCACCTGCCAGGGCGACGAAGCGGTGGTGAACGCCGTGCAGGCGTTTGAAGCCATGATCCGCCAGGGCGTGCTGGCGGAGCAGGTTGCCTGCGGCGCGGACGTGCCGGATGGCGCCTTCGCCCAGGATTGGGATATCAACGGCAAGCAGGCCCGCCTGAGCGTGCGGAAAATCTGACGGGAAAGCGCCATTCCGCGCTGAAAACCGTAAAACGCAGACCAGGAAAAAATGCAGCCTCAGGCGGATGATCCGGCCTGAGGCTGTTTTCTGTCCTGTTCAAAAGGATACCATTATTTCCCGTCTGTTTGATGGTTTGACGCTTCCGTTTGCTTCCTGTTATGCAGCGCGGCAAACAGCATGTCCACCACCGCCAGCTGGGAAAGGCGCGCGTAGGAGCTGTCCTTGAGGAAATTGCCGCCGGCGGCGATGAGTACGGTGTCCGCCAATCGCGCCATCCGGGATTCCGGATGGGCGGTCATGCAGATGGTGGCGCAGCCGGCCTGGCGCGCGGCGTTCAGTGCGTCCAGAACGTCGGGGGTTTCGCCGGTGACGGATATGCTCATCACGGTGTCGCGCCGGGTAAAGCCCGCATAGGACAGCCGCATGGACGAAGCGTCGGAATAAATGCTCGCGCGGATCCCCAGCTTGATCAGCTGATGCCGCAGGTAGGACGCGATGGGCGCGGAGCCGCCCGCGGCGTAAATATCCAGCGCCCCGGAGGAAAGAATGGCGTCGGACGCCGCTTTCAGTGCCGACAGCGACAGCTTTTCCCCGGTGTCGTACAGCGCCTGAACACAGCCGCTGACCAGTCGCTGCCGGATCTCGGCCAGTGATTCGCTGCCGTTCAGCGGCTGCGCGCATTCCGCGTCCTCCCGGTGGGAAAGGGCGATTTTGTAATCCTTGAGCCCGTGGTAGCCCTGCCGCCGGCAAAAGCGCACCACGGTGGCGTCGCTGACGCCGCATGCCCTGGCGATGTCGTGCAGCGGCATGCCGATCAGCGCGGCGCCCACCTGGCGGGCATATTCCGCCACCTTCATTTCGGCGGCGGCGGTGCGTTCCCGGGTGCTCATAACGCTGCCAGAACGGCTTGGCAGACGTGCTCTCCGCTCAGGCCGTAGCGCGCCTTCACCTGGGCCGTGGGGCCGGACTGCGTGAACACGTCCGGAACGCCCACGCGAAGAAGCGGCGGATGGGTGCCGCGGGCGGCCAGCATTTCCGAAACGGCTCCGCCCAGACCGCCGATGACGCTGTGGTTTTCCACCGTGACCACGGCCCGGACGTCCCGGATGCTTTCCCACAGGGCCTCATCCGGGAACGGCTTCAATTCCTGCACCTGAATCATCCGGCCCCGGCGTCCGTTTTCGTTCAGCAGGTCAAAGCCCTGCCGGGCGGCCATCAGCGCCGTGCCTTCGTACACGACGGCGAAATCCTTTCCGGTTTCCGCCGTGACCTGTACGCCCCCGAAGGGGGTATCCTTCTCGGGCAGCACCGGAACGGCGTCCCGGCTGACCCGGATGTAGCACGGGCCGTCCGTATCCAGGGCCTTTTGCACGGCCTGCTCCAGCTGCAGCGGGGATTGGGGCACCAGGATACGCATGTTGGGCAGTACCCGCATCAGGGCAATATCCTCGTTTCCGTGGTGGCTGGCGCCGTCCGGGCCGTTGTCCATGCCGGGATGGGTGGCCAGCAGTTTCAGGTTGGCCTCGGCGTAGCAGGCCATGCGCACCTGCGTCCAGGCGCTGCCGGTGCAGAAAATGGCGAAATTGACGTAGAAGGGGATTTGCCCTTCCATGGCCAGGCCGGTGGCGATGGAGACGCCGCTGGTTTCGGAAATGCCCAGCTCGATGAAATGATCCGGATGCTCTTTTTCAAAATGCGCGCTCCGGGTGGCGCCGCTCAGGTCGCCGTCCAGCACGTACATCCGCTCGTTGTACAGCTTGTTGAGCGTTTTGCCCACATAATCCCGCAGGGATACTGTTTCGTATTTCATGTTACTGCTCCGCCCTTTCCAGATCTTCGATCGCCTGCTGATACAAATCGCCCGCGATTCCGGAGGAATGATAGGCCACGTTGTTTTCCATATAGGAAACCCCTTTGCCCTTGACGGTGTTCATGACGATGGCATAGGGACCCTCCTGCCAGGCGCGGGCCCGGCCCAGCGCGGCCAGGATCTGGTCCATGTCATGGCCGTTGATGGTTTCGGCCTGCCAGCCGAAGGCCGTCAGCTTTTCCGCCAGATCCCGGTTGTTCATGACCTGGCTGGTCACGCCGGAGGAGGAAAGGCCGTTCTGGTCGATGACGAGGATGAGATTGCCCAGGCGGTAGTGGGCGGCCTGCGCCGCCGCTTCCCAGATCTGCCCTTCGTTGACTTCGCCGTCGCCGCATATCACGTACACGTTGTGCCTGTCCCCGGTGTCGCGCTTGGCGATGGCCATGCCGATGCCCAGCGACAGGCCCTGGCCCAGAAGGCCGGTGGTGGCGTCCACCTGGGGCAGGCGGTGGGAGCACGGGTGGCCCTGCAGGCGGCTGTCCAGCTGGCGGAGCGTTTTCATTTCTTCATCGCTGAGGATGCCGTATTGATGCAGCACGGCATACTGCGCCGGCACCGCGTGCCCCTTGGAGAGGATCACCCGGCTCCGGGGCGATTCCTTCAGGTTCACGTCGGTCATGTAAATTGCCGTGAGCATATCGATCACGGACAGCGACCCGCCCGGATGCCCCGCGTTGGCGGTATGGATCATGTCCACGATCACGCGGCGGTTCCGGTTTGCCTGGGCCTGTATTTCTTTCGCGTTCACAGAGCATGTTCCTCCTTATGAACAAGATAAGTGAAAAAACTTTCACCAATTTAATTTCATTATAGCTGACGCGATCTGCGCTGTCAAGTCGGTTATGGCAAAAATTTAACCAAATATTTCTTGACACGGACCGCTTCTTGTGCTATGATGAGCCTGTCAGAAAGATAGAAAAAGAGCAAAGCAGAAATAACACGCAGATTTGTGAAAAAAATTTCGCGAATGGGAATGAGGCTTTTTTGAGCAGATTTCAGCCTGTGATCGTAGGCGTGGGGCATTGCTGCCAGGATTATATCTGCACGGTGGAGGCTTACCCGCCGGAAGACGGCTCCACCCACATCCTGTCCATGGATGACACCCAGGGCGGAGGCGCGGTGGCCACGGCGCTGGCGGCCGCTTCCCGTTTGGGGGCGAAGGCCAGAATGCTGGCCCGCCTGGGAGACGATGAAACCGGAACTCGCATCCTGAAAGGACTTTCGGATTTCCGGGTGGATGTTTCCCTGGTATCCCGGGTGCCCGGCGGGCGAAGCTCTTCCTCTTATGTTATGGTGAATCCGCAGAACGGAAGCCGCACCAAATTCCCGTACCGCGACAATTTACCGCCGCTATCCTTTGACAGCCCGGAGCAGGCTGCGATTGCGGAAGCGGACGCGCTGCATCTGGACGGCACCAACTACATAAACGCCGTCCATGCCGCGCGGATTGCCCGGCAATCGGGCACCCTGGTTTCCCTGGACGGCTGTTCCCGACAGGCGGATAACGATCTGAACCGCCAACTGGCCGCGATGGCCGATTTGCTGGTCATGAACGCCGTGTATCCTTTCCGGGTGTCGGAAAGGCAGGACCGGGAGGACGCCCTCCGGTACATGGCGGGCCTTGGCCGGGCGAAAGCGGTGCTGATGACGGCAGGCGCGGACGGCGTTTATGCGCTGGAAGGCGGACGTGTCCGCCATTATCCGGCTTTCCAGGTCAAGGCGGTGGATACGACCGGGGCGGGGGACGTGTTTCACGGCGCGTTCCTGACCCGTTGGCTGGAAACGGAGGACCTGGAGGAAAGTATCCGCTTTGCCCAGGCCGCCTCGGCGCTCAAATGCCTGAAAACGGGCGGCCGCGCCGGTATTCCCGGCCGGAAACAGCTGGAAGCGTTTCTGGAAGCCCGGGCTTGAATGGAGCTCAAGCCGGCAGCCGTGCTGACTGCCGGTATGCAGCATAAAATTTTCAAGGAGGAATATCCCATGAAAAAGATCCTGGCTCTCGTAATGGTGCTGGCGATGCTTGTTGTCGCGATGGCGATTCCCGCTCTGGCGGATGAAGAGCCCGCGGGCGAACTGATCCTGTACACGACCGTAAGCGAGCGGCAGTACACCGCCCTGGTCATTGACGGCTTCATGAAGAAGTATCCCAACATCGACGTGAAGTTCACCAAGGCCGGCGCCGGCGAAAGCAAAGCCCGCATCATCAACGAAAAAGACAACCCCCAGGCTGACGCCATGTTCGGCGGCCTCGTGTACGCCGACACCCTGGGCGACCTGAAAGACTGCCTGGAGCCCTACATCAGCGTCAACGACGAAAAGATGCCCGAGGATATGAAGAACAAGACCGGCATCCTGTCCTACCATGACACCCAGATCCCCTGCCTGTGGGTCAACGACGAACTGGAAGCGGAAGCCGGCGTCAAGATCACGGGCCTGAAGGACCTGCTGAATCCCGCGCTGAAGGGCCAGATCATTTCCGCTGACCCCACCGCTTCTTCCTCCGCCTGGAACAACCTGCAGATGATTCTGACCGACTTCGGCGGCTGGGACAGCGAAGAAGCCTGGACCTATATCAAGGGCCTGCATGACAACGACCTGGTCATCGCTTCCTCTTCCTCCGGCCCCTACAAGACCGTCTACCAGGGCGAATACACTGTGGGCCTGACCTATGAACCCGCCGTGGTCCAGATGCAGGGCGAAGTGGACGATCCCGCCGAACTGGGCTGCCACATCGTGTACCCCGTGGAAGGCGTCACCTCCATCGCGTTCGGCTCCGCCGTCATCAAGGGCGCCAAGAACATGGAAAACGCCAAGCTGTTCATCGACTACCTGCTGTCTGACGAAGGCCAGGCGATCTACAATGAGTGCGGCGCCCGTCAGGCCAACGCCAACCTGGAACTGGAGAACCCCAACAAGCTGATGGTCAACCTGGCCGACATCAACTACCTGGTGGCCGATACCGAAGCGCTGTCCGCCAACCAGCCCGCCATTCACGATCATTGGCGCGAAATCTTCAAATAATCCCAAACCGGATCGTTTTCCTGACCGGGCACGGCTGGTGCCGTGTCCGGCCTTTTCCTGATAATCAATCGTCAGAGCGAGGATGAATGCCATGAATGTAGAAATCATTATCAATCACGCGCTGAAAAAATTCGGGGAGAATGTGATCATTCCCGATCTGAGCTTAAGAATCCAGCCGGGTGAATTCTTCACTTTGCTGGGTCCCTCCGGCTGCGGTAAAACGACGCTGCTGCGCATGATTGCCGGATTCAATTCCATCGAAGGCGGTGATTTCTATTTTGGCGAACGCCGCATCAATGACCTGGATCCCGCCAAGCGAAACATCGGCATGGTGTTCCAGAACTATGCCATTTTCCCCCATATGAACGTACGCAACAACGTGGCTTTCGGCCTGAAGGAGCGCAGGCTGCCCAAGCAGCAGATCGCCGCCCAGACGGAAAAGTTCATGAAGTTGATGCATATAGACGAATACGCGGACCGTATGCCCGACCGCCTGTCCGGCGGCCAGCAGCAGCGCGTGGCCCTGGCCCGCGCCCTGGCCATCGAGCCGGATGTGCTGCTGATGGACGAGCCGCTGTCCAACCTGGATGCCAAGCTGCGCGTGGAAATGCGCGAGGTCATCAAGGAGATCCAGAACGACCTGGGCATCACCACCGTGTACGTGACCCACGACCAGGAGGAGGCCATGGCGGTGTCGGACCGCATCGCGGTCATGAGCGCCGGCGTCATCCAGCAGATCGGCAAGCCCAAGGAATTGTACCAGCGCCCCGCGAACCTGTTCGTGGCCACCTTCATCGGCCGCACCAACGTGCTCAGGAAAAAGCTGACCAGGAAGGACGGCGCGCTGTGCGTGGACTTTGACGGCTTCCTGGTGCCCATGGACAACCTGACCGACGAAGCGCGGGACGGGGATGCGGTGCAGGCTTCCGTGCGGCCGGAGGAATTTGTTATCACCGACAGCGGGGAAGCGGGAATCGAGGGAACGGTGGAGTTTTCCACGTTCCTGGGCCTGAACACCCATTACCTGGTGCGTCTCCGGTCCGGCGAGCGCGTGGAGATCATCCAGGAATCCAAGATCGACGATATCCTTGAGAAAGGGAGCACGGTGCGCCTGTCCGTCAAGGGGGAAAAGATCAACGTGTTCACTGCGGACGGCGAAAAATCCCTGATCAAAACGCATCGGGGGGATGGGACATGATCAGAAAGAAAAAATGGGATATGTGGGCCATCATCAGCATCGCGCTGCTGGTGCTGTATATCCTGTTCATGCTGTATCCCATGATCAAGCTGCTGGTCAATTCCGTGCGGGATGAAAATACCGGAGAGCTGACCACGCGCTATTTCGCGCAGTTCTTCGACAAGGATCACGGCTATGCCTACACGCTGGTCAACAGCTTCAAGGTTTCCATCGCTGCCACCGCCGTCACCCTGATCATTGGCGTGCCCATGGCGTACCTGTACAGCATGTATGAAATCAAGGGCCGCAACTTCCTGATGGTCATGGTGATCCTCTGCTCCATGTCCGCCCCGTTCCTGGGCGCCTATTCCTGGGTGCTGCTGCTGGGGCGCGGCGGCGCGATCACCAAGCTCATCAAGGCCTGGTTCGGCATTCGCCTGCCCAGCATCTACGGCTTTGGCGGCATCCTGCTGGCACTGTCCACCAAGCTGTTCCCCCTGGTGTTCCTCTACGTCAACGGCGCGCTGAAGAACGTGGACAATTCCCTGCTGGAGGCGTCCTCCAACATGGGCTGCAAAGGGGTGCGGCGCTTCTTCAAGGTGGTTATCCCGCTGTGCATGCCATCCATCCTGGCCGCCGGCCTGATGGTGTTCATGCGTTCCCTGGCCGACTTCGGTACGCCGCGGATGATCGGCGAAGGCTACATGACCTTCCCGGTGGTCATCTATCAGCAGTACGTCGGTGAAGTGGGCACCAACTACAATTTCGCGGCCGCCATCGCCGTCATCGCCGTCGTCATCACCGCAGTGATTTTCCTGCTGCAGAAATGGTCCAGCAACAAATTCAGCTTCACCATGAACGCCCTGCATCCCATCGAGCGCAAGAAGCCCGGGAAGCTGGGCAGCGTGCTGATACACGTGTTCCTCTACGGCATGGTGGTGATTTCCTACGCGCCGCAGCTTTTCCTGGTTTACTATTCCTTCCATAACGTAAGCCGCACGGGCAACATCATCAAACCCGGCTATTCCTTCATGAATTACAAAACCGTGTGGCCGGACCTGGGCCCGGCAGTGTGGAACACGCTGCGCATCTGCGGGGGCGCGCTGATCATCATTATCGTGATGGCCATGCTCATCAGCTACCTGGTGGTCCGCCGCCGCAACCTGGTGAACAACGTCATTGACACCATGTCCATGATCCCGTATATTATTCCCGGCGCCGTTATCGGCATCGCCATGATCATGGGCTTCAACAGCGGCAGCCTGGTGCTGACCGGCACCGCGTGGATCATGATCGTCGCCATGTGCATCCGGCGTATGCCGTACACCATCCGTTCCAGCGTCGCCGTGCTGCAGCAGATCCCCATCACGGTGGAGGAAGCGGCGTCCAGCCTTGGCGCTTCCAAGTTCAAAACGTTCTGGAAGATCACCATTCCGATGATGTTCAGCGGCGTGGCCGCCGGCGCGGTCATGACCTGGGTGACGCTGATCACGGAGCTTTCCAGCTCGGTGATGCTGTACAGCTACAAGACCATCACCCTGAACCTGCTGGTCTACGTGCTGGTGGTGGGCGGAACGGACGCCCGCGCGTGCGCCGCTTCCACTGTGCTGACGCTGTTCACGGTGGCCACGCTGGTTCTCTACATGCGGGTTGGCAAGAACAAAGATTTGTCCTTGTGATCCTATATCAGTTTCAATGAAGGAGATGTCTGGTCGTATGCCTTATGTAAATGCAAAAGAAATGCTGGCTGACGCGAAAAGGAATCATTACGCGGTTGGCCACTTCAACCTGAACAACATGGAATCCGTCCGCGCCTTCCTGCTGGCGGCGGAGGAGCAGCGCAGCCCGATCATCCTGGGCGTTTCGGGCGGCACCGCGAAATACATGGGCGGTTACAAAACCATTGCCGATATGGTGCGGGATTTCATGGATTTCCTGAAGATCACGGTGCCCGTGTGCACCCATGTGGACCACGGCACCTACGAGGAAGCCATGGCGGCCATCGACGGCGGCTTCAGCTCCGTCATGTTCGACGGCAGCAAATACCCCATTGAGGAAAACATCGCCAAAACCCGGGAGGTCGTGCGCCGGGCCCATGAAAAGGGCATTACGGTGGAAGCTGAGGTCGGCGCCATCGGCGGGGAAGAGGACGGCCGCATCGCCATGGGCGAATGTGCCGATCCGGAGCAGTGCGAGCGGATCGCCAGCCTGGGCATCGACTTCCTGGCCGCCGGCATCGGCAACATCCACGGCAAGTACCCGGCAAACTGGCCCGGGCTGCGCTTTGACGTGCTGGAAGCCATCCAGAAAAAGACGGGCGATCTGCCGCTGGTGCTGCACGGCGGAAGCGGGATTCCCGATGAAATGGTGCGCCAGGCGATCACACTGGGCGTCAGCAAGGTCAACGTCAACACCGAATGCCAAATCGCGTTCACCGAGGCCACCCGCGCCTTTATCGAAGCCGGCAAGGACCGCGAGGGCCGCGGCTTCACCCCCAGGGCCCTGCTGGCTCCCGGCCTGGAAGCCACCAAGGCCAAGTGCATTGAAAAGATGACGCTGTTCGGCAGCATCGGCAAAGCCTGACGAAACGGCAGGGCCGCCGCAGAAGAGATTTCCGCGGCGGCTCTTTTTCTGTGCCGTTCTTCCGCCGCGGAACAAAGCAGCCGGGACGGCGGCGGAAACTGAAACGCGCCGGGCGACAAATGAACCGGCGACGACGACAAATGGGCGGCTTCGCCTTGTGCGCCCGGGGCGTTCCTGATAGAATGGGGCCGTGAAAAGGAGGGATGCCCGGTGAAGAAAATCCTTGCCCTGGTGCTCTGCCTGGCGGCGGTTGCGTCCGCCTTAGCGGAAAGCGAAACCTGCTACCGCCTGAACGGCCGGGTGATCGACGTGGATTGGGACGACGAATGTGTCACCATCCTGGACGAAAACGGCATGCAGTGGTACTGGATGGACGACGCGGACGACTGGGAATACGGGGACATGGTGGAAATGCGGGTCGACAGTGAAGGCACGGAAAGCCCCTGGGACGACACCCTTCTGGAAGTGACGTACCTGGAGGGCAGCGCCTGAACGGCAGGGTGATCGACGTGGATTGGGACGACGAATGCGTCACCATCCTGGACGAAAGCGGCATTTCTGTGTTATGATAACAAGGCATTCCAACGATAGGTGGTGATTCAAATGCCCGTTGTGTTTACTGCGGATGGCGATATCGACGAGTTGCTGTCTACTGATGACGACGAGGAAGAAGATGTCTACGCATGCCCTGTTTGCGGCAAAATCACGCTTCCATATCGTGGCTCTCTTTATGCTTGCTACAACTGCGGATGGTTCGACGATCCGGGTCAATCTGAAGATGATCCAGACGAAACGGATTGCGCAAACAAGATGTCTCTGAATCAGGCAAGAGCAGCATACAAGGCTGGAAAACCTATCATTTGAGCTTTTTGCCTGTAGGCGTGCAAGAAGGAATTTGAGTATTATGCAAGAACAGAGAAACGGTAACGAAGACATGGATTGCGAATGGGAAGACCCCGAGGAAGAAGAAAAGATCTATCCATGCCCTGTTTGCGGCAAAATCGCCTTTCCTCGTGTTCATTCTTATGAGTTTTGCGAAAATTGCGGGTGGCAGGATGACAGCTATCAGCAAGAGTTTCCTGACGAAGACATAGGATTAAACTATCTTAGCCTGAACGATGCTCGACTTGCTTACAAGAAAGGAATACCACTTTTGAAAGCAAAACACGCATACCTCGATGGCAGACTCGATGAATTGCTTGGTCGATAATCAATAACTGCATTAAACCCTGCCAGACGCTTGATCTGGCGGGGTTTTCTCGTCAGGGTGAAGGATTCCACCAAGTGCCACCGGGCTTATCGAGTCTGTAAATGTCAAAGCGTCCGGAAATCACTACATCATTTCTACATCATTTTTACATCATTCGGAAAATTCGGCAAGCCGGAAACCCTTATTTTATCAGGGTTTTCCGGCTTTGCGCTTTCTGCGGAAAAATCACTGCATACTACATCATTTTTCCATCATGACAGGCGTGACAAAAGTGCCAGAAATGAGACCGGCATGTCGGAATTGGCAAAGAAAAAAGCCCGGATTCTCAATGAATTCGGGCTTTTTACTGGAGCTGATACCCAGATTCGAACTGGGGACCTCATCCTTACCAATACAATTTTATCTGTTTTCTGCTGTTTTTTCTTGCTGCTGCTTGTCGTGCTTTATCCCTTGTTTTTCAATGGGTTCCGGGATTGCCTGCTGTGTCTTGCCGTAGCTTGTAGCTCGCTGAAATGTAGTGGTTTTTCTTGCATGTAGTGGTTTTGTAGTGGTGAAAAAAGACCGTCCAGCGGCTCAAACTGGACGGCCCCCCGCCTGCGCGGGTATAGAAAGGCTTTGACACTCTCATTCCCAGGGTAAAGGATAATCAGACATTGGCTTTCCGGCATAGAACGCTTCCCGGCGTTTTCTGCCTATCTCTTGCAGTTCTTCATATTCGCGTTGGCGCTTTTCCTGATTCTCTGGGCTGTTATATTCCCTTGACTGTTCTTCCATGAACGTCTGCACCCATTCGGCCCGCTCCCGGATTTCAACTTGCGTCAATGGCTTTGGCTTATATTCAAGCCTGAAATGGCTGTCAAAAGGTTCCCCCATAACCCGCGCAAAATATTCTTCCGGTGGTTCTTCATGCCCTGGACCGTAACGATAAAGGCAATATCTGGCCCGTTCCTGCCATGTCAATTCATCATAGAAACGGCCCGCGCGAATCCAGAAAAGCACATCCGCAAAATCCCCGCTGAAAGCCTTATTTTCCAACCGTTTCAGCCTACTTTTTGCGCTCATGGTCAAAACGCCTCGATTGTGTCACGGGTATAAGCGCCCCATTGATCTGCAATAGCTGGATTATTCAAGCAGCGGTTGGCAATGCTTACAAGTTCATCATAGGCCCGCAGATAATGGGCGGGATAGTCCTTTTTCCCTTCCATAGCAGCCAAACGCAAAACGGGGGCGGCTTCCGTTGAATCAGTTTTCTTTGATTCATCTTCTGCGGCCTGTCCGATCATTCGCGCCATTGTATAGTTGCCTTTGTCCAGGGCTTCACGCACCAAATAAACGTATTCTTGCGGCTTCAAAATCCCGCTATTCAGCAGCGCCACGGCCTGCATATTCACAGCGTCAGGGCGGGCAGCGAATCCTTCAAAAAGGGCGGCTTCCAGCTTTCCGCGCAATTCCCGCATTTCCTGCCTTGCCTGTTCTGGGACGTTCTGCCGCGCAGATTTCAAGGCAGCAGCGGCTTCAATATGGTTGGCCTTTGCTCTGGCCTGGTGTGCCGCATAATCTGGGGACACATTGCCCGCCCGTTCAGGGTATTTGTCCAAATCGCGCTTTGCTTCCCGTTCGGCTTTCTCTGCCGTTTCCATTTCTTCAATGGCTCCCCGTACAATCATATCAAGTTTAGTCCCGTATTTGTTAAACCGTCCCATTTTCGTTTCCCCTTTCCTTTAGCTCATTTTCCAGCGCATCCAGGCGCTTCATAATGTTTGTGGTTTCCACATATCGGTTACAATGTGCCAATAACGCATTGGCGGCGCTGACCTTTAGCCCTGGGCTTGACGCTTCATCCTCCAGCACGCACACCAGCGCCCCCACAGCCTTTTCTAAAGCTGCGGTCATGCCTGCCGTTGCCGTGGACAGAATAACTCCCTGCATCCGGTCATACTGTTGACGGAAAGAATCATCCCTTAACCGCTTATAAATGGCGTTTTCGGAAAGACCCAAGGCCACAGCAGCACCACGCACGCCACCATGAACAAGCAGCATTTCAAGCAATTTTTCATCCGTCACTTGCTTTGCCATAGGTTCACCCCCTTTTTTGGTGTATAGCAAAATTATACCTGAATTTATGCACATAAGCAATGCTGATAATTTTTTGAAATGTTCCCGGAGGGATTCTTTCATTTGTCTTATGTCTCGAATCTCATCTTTCATAATGGATCCATAGACTGACTATCTTGATTGTTTTTTCATCTTCTAATACCTGATACACCAGACGGTGCTGTACGTTAATTCTTCGTGAGTATAATCCTTGCAGTTCCCCAACCAGTTTTTCGTAGCTTGGTGGTGTCTGAAATGGATTTTCCCGGATAACATCAATTAACGCTTTGGCTTTCGTGTCGAGATGAGCAGATTTGAGTTTTGGAATATCTTTGACTGCGGTTTTGGTGTAGACAATCTTATACATTTACCAGTCCACCTCTTCCTCAGGTATGGTGTCTTCAAGAGGCGTATTGAGGCCGTCAGTCAGCTTTTCTTTCATATCAGGAAGGGACGTCAGATAAAGGGTCTCTATCAGGCCCAGGTATTCTTCCTCGCTGATCATTACTGCATTTCCGTCTTTGGTAGTGATGCTGACAGGTTCATTAAATCGAACCGTATTCTCTACCATAGAATAAACATTCTTCCTGAAGTTTGTAATGGTAGTTGTCGTCATAGCAATTACCTCCTTTTCATACGTACATTATAACGTACGTAATCGACAAAAGCAAGATGTGCTTTTGCTTTCTCGCAGTAACTCCTGGTTGGGTCGATGATTATTCTTTGAATGCATGAAGATCGAGCGGACCGGATACATTACCCGCTATGATATTCTTAAGAGATGCATCCATTATAGCAAGTGTATATACTGAAATCTGAAAAGACACTGTCACCTCACCTGCTTCTGAATTGTGCTTTCCTTGGCAGTTGTCATTGTGTCATCACCTCCTGGGATACACGAATAGGGCAAACCTCTTCAATACAATAATGCTGATGTCTAAGAACATAGTCAGTAATAAAAGTATTACAATATTTTACGTAGATATAAGTATCTCGCAAATCGAGCAAAGCATTCATATATATCATGTATATTAATGCACCTTTTGGCTTGCCTAAGCCAAAGTCCTGCATATCTATTCGCTATTGTTCAATCGTCAATTCTGACATATCTTAAAACAGTTCTTTCTAAGAATATCAACCAAAACATCTCTTATTTACGTGTATTATTTTCACCTTTTTCTGAGGATCACCTGACAAATAGTTGTATTTTATTTACACCCTGTTTTCTGTTGAGCGTCCATAATTGTCGAAACAGAAACTTTAACACGCCGTGTCATGACGGCAAGCGGTATCAGCGTAACCTACGGCCCCGAAGCAAACATCCCCCGCGGCGCAGTCCTGGAAGCGGAAGAAATCCTGGAAGGCACTGCCGCCTATGAGAGTTATATAGAGAAATCGTTAGACGCCTGAGCTCTGATGAAGTAACTGCAGAAATCAGTTATGCCCGATTTTTTGACATCCGTATTCTGTATAACGGTGTGAAGATTGAGCCTTCTGCCCCGTGGAGGTCACCATCGAACATGCCGATGCCATCAGAATCCGTGACGAAGAAAACCTGAACATGGTTCACTTTGCAGACAAAGGGATCGAGATCATCGAAGATGTTGAACTCAGTAATGACGGGAAAACTACGGTTCATGAGCAGGATAGTTTTTCTGTAACCGGGGAGGTTGCCGGAACGTTCAGCGGTACCAACTGGCCGGATACCCCTGCAGGTGATTATGTTCTGTTGTTCACAACGGAAACGACGGTCCCTATTATGCGGTAAACAGTTCCGGCGGACTTGTTGAAGTGGTATATGACGCAGAGCAGAATACCGTCAAAATTCCCGACAGCGCAGCTGCAACGACGGACGATTTGGATGATTACTGGTGGACCTACTATGTCAATGTTACCATAACCCTTCGTCCGGTGGATGGCGCACCGATGCCGGCAGGATACTCACAGGAAGCGAAACTGACTTTTACTGCCGCAGGAAAACAGTCATTCCCGGCTATCAGCTTCGATGAACCCGGCGATTACCGTTATACCCTGGAGCAGGAGATTTCAGATAAGACGGTGTGCTGGATCGACGAGACGAGATACGAGATTCTGGTCAAGGTTTTCGTCGACGAAAAGACCGGTGAGCTG
>CACYGB010000017.1 GCA_902773895.1 uncultured Eubacteriales bacterium | reverse complement strand
TATTCGTTTCGTGCGGGGGAGATGGGCGGCGCGGCTGCCAGGCGCGCAGGGCGCTGCCTCCTGATCACGGCTTATTCCTCTGTTTGCAGGTTTATTATAGCATTGAACCGGGCCGAACGCAACGGATTGAAAAAAATGATCAGGAACCTCGTTTCTGGAGGGGGACGCCATCCGCCCGATGGGAAAAGGGTTTTTCCGGGAATCATTGATTCGCATGTCCAAAGTTGGTATAATCTGCATACCGAGGATCTGAAAGGGAGAGGGGCGAACCGGATGGGGAAAATCCGTGAGAAGCTGTACGACGAACGGCTGATCGGAGCGACGTTTTACCGTCTGCTTCCGTATCAGGTGCTGATGATCGCCATCAACGCGGTCAACAGCATCGTGGACAGCCTGTATGCCGGCAACGCCATCGGAGAGAGCGGCATGGGGGCCATGGGCCTGTTCGCGCCCATCAGCCTGTCCTTTGCCGCGTATGTCCAGGTGATGGAGAAACGGCTCGCCTCCCTGGTGCTGCCGGTGACGGACGGCGCCGTGGGCGTGGTGCTGTTCAGCTTCCTGCTGATCCCCGCCATGGGCATGAACGGGCTGTACGTCGCCAATATCCTGAACGGCGTTTTTTGCGCGGCTGTTATCACGGCCCTGGCCTGGTTGGAAAAAAAGCGCTTCCCGCGCAGCGTGGAGGACCTGATGGCGGTTCCCGATTCCTTCGGGGTCGGCGAGGACCGCCGCATGGATATTACGGTGCGGAGTATGGAACAGGTCGTCCGGATCGCCGAACAGGTGCAGCGTTTCTGCCTGCAGAAAAACATCGATGCCAGGCGGGCGTATTATACCGGGCTTTGCACGGAGGAGATGGCCGGAAACATCGTTACCCACGGCTTTGCCATCGACCGGAAAAAGCATTCCGTGGACATCCGGCTGACCTGCAAGGAGGAGGAGATCGTCCTGCGCATGCGGGATGACTGCGCGGCCTTCAATCCTTCCCAGTATGCCCGGATCCTGGATTCCGGGAACCGGGAGGAGCGTTTCAAGGACTTTGGAATCTGCATGGTGTATTCCCTCGCCAGGGAAGTGAACTACCAGAACCTGCTGGACCAGAACGTGCTGACCATCCACATCTGACCGGCGGATGGAAGGCACGGAAAACCTATACTGCAGGAGGCTCTTGAAAGTGGAAGAATGTAAAAACTGTAATTGCTATTATAAAGATTACGATGATTTTTACGCGATGTTTGATGATGAACTGATCGTAAATAAGCCAAAGAAAAGAAAGCATTACTGCCCGATGTACAAGAATGGAATGCCTGATGTAATTGTTGATGATAAAGAAAAATGCGAATTCTTTGAAAGGAGAATAGAACAGGGCTGACGTAACATTCCCGTCGAATCGCTCGCTCGCGATCAGCGGTTTGAAGAACGTGAAGAAACAGAGCGTATCGGGAGCACGGGCGGCAAAGCGGAAACATCGACAGGCGGAATGAATTCTGAACAGCAGAAGCGATATGGAAGGTTTGGTTTATGATTAGCAAAAAATGTATCGCTGCATATTGGCAGCAGTATCCAGATGGCGCTATTGGTTACAAAGAGCCGGGGACAAAGTTAAGCGTAGAAGAGAATGAAACGCTGAAAGCATATGTAGCGCCAGAAAATGAGACTGATGATGTTTTCATGGATAGACTAAGACGAAGCAAAGAAAGCGGACGAAATTTGTTTTTTGAAGAATGGGAAGAAGACAATGAATATAGAAAAGGAGTGATTTACTAAGCGGCTGACGTGACATTTGTATCGAATTGCGCGTATTTTTGAACGGGACAGACCAAGCCCCGAAAGCACGCGTCTGAAATCACGGGCGGCAAAGCGGAAACGCGCATGCCGCTTTCTTGCCCGCACAGTCTTTGATCTTCTTGAACTTGCAAAAAAAGAACCCTTGCAAACGCTGGATTTGCAAGGGTTTTCTTGGTGGCTCCGAGTGGATTCGAACCACTGACACTCCGGGTATGAACCGAATGCTCTAGCCAACTGAGCTACGGAGCCAAATGGTTGCGGGGGAGGGATTTGAACCCTCGACCTCCGGGTTATGAGCCCGACGAGCTACCGAACTGCTCTACCCCGCGATGTGCGCGCCTTTATGACGCGAAAATCATTATAAAACAGGGAGAAGGATTTGTCAAGCATTTTTTTGTGATTTTTCCCAATGAAAATGAAAAAGAGCATATCCCCGGCTTTTTTCGCTGTTTAAGCTTTCTTTAAGCCAGGAGCGCTATACTGGCCGCGTCATCAAGAAAGGCGCCGATGACGGAATCCATGCAAGAAGCAAAGAATGGAGGTATCAATATGAAAAAAGTGATGGCATGGGCTTTGGCCCTGGTTTTGATCCTGAGCGTTTCCCTGGTGTCCGCGGTGGCGGAAACGGTACCCACCACGGAGACGACCCAAACAGAAACGGCACCCACCACGGAGACGACGCAGATTGCCGACGCAGGCCGCGGCCGGGGTCCCGGACAGCCCGGCGGACAACCCGGCGGACAACGGGGCGGCCCCGGCGGACGGCCGGACGGGCAGCGTCCCAATGGCCGGCAGCCCACCGACGGCCAGCAGGCGCAGCAGCCTGACCAGCGGCCTTCCGATAGCCAGCAGGTACAGCAGCCTGACCAACAGCCCACCGACGGCCAGCAGACCCAGCCCGGCCAGCAGACCCGGCCCGGCATGAAACAGGGCAACGGACAGCAGCGGAAGGGCAAAATGGGCCGCGGCCAGAAAGCGGGCCAGGCCGCCGCGCAGCCGGATGCGCAGCCGGACTTTGACGCCATGCTGAAAAACGGCGTCATCACCCAGGAAACCTTTGACGCGATCCAGAAGTACCTGCAGGAAAACACAGAGCAGCCGGCCCCCGATGCCAAGACCACCGCTACTCCCGCGCCTTCGGCCCAGCCGGGCGGCAGCGCCCCGGACAGCACCGCGCAGAAGGACCTGCTGAAGGATTTGCTGGACGCCGGCGCCATCACCCAGGAAGTCTACGACCGGATGGCCGCAGCGCAGGCAAACAACAGCAAGAACTGAAAAAAGCCCGGCAGGCATCCTGCCGGGCCCTTTTTTGCGCAAAAGCCAAAATGGGAATGAATCGCCACAAATCTGAAAACTAAAGCAAGAAATCGGATGAAGAATCCCCACCGATCGGTCAATCGTTCCTGATTCTGTGCCCACAATAGGGACAGAACGGTTTTGAATCGTTCTCATCCCCGTCGGAATCACGGTTAATGGCCGAGGTGAACCCGGCGGCAATGATGCCGGTGGGAATGGCGATGACGCCGATGCCCACCAGGCTGATCACCGCCGCGAAAAACCGGCCGATGGCCGTGACGGGATAGACGTCGCCGTAACCCACCGTGGTCAGCGTGCAGATGGCCCACCACAGGGACGCGATCACGTTGGGAAACTGCTCCGGCTGCACCGGATTTTCTACCGTGTACATGATGATGGCGGAAAAAAGCATGACGAAAAAGCACAGGATCACGGAAATGATCAGCCGGCTGGCGGAGGAGCGGATCACCTGCACCACGGTTTGCAGCGCCTCCAGGTACCGGCCGAACTTGAACACCCGCAGCAGCCGGAACAGCCGGAACAGCCGCACCATGCGCAAAAACCGCATGTCCGCCGCGATGAACGGCAGGTAAAACGGCAGAATGGCCAGCAGGTCGATCACCGCCAGGAAGGAGGTGATGTATTTCAGCCGGGGATGCCGCTGCCCGGGATACAGGAGATCAGCCGTCCAGATCCGCAGGATGTATTCCACCGTGAACACGATCACCGTGAAGGTTTCAAAAACGGAAAAAACCGTGCGGTACCGCGTGTTCAGGTCATCGAAGGATTCCAGCACGATGGAGACGATGCTGAGCACGATCAGCGTCATGATCAGCAAGTCAAAGATTCGGCTGGCCTTGTTGTCGCCGTCGTCCTTGCTGACGATGTCAAAGACTTTTTCTTTCCACTGCCTGGTTTTCATGGCGGATCCCCTTTGCAGAAATCGGATGGGAAACGGAATGCCGGCGGGCGGCGTTGAAAAAACCGTTCTTTTGCAAGAACGGTTTTTGATCCGGGTTTTACTCGCCCAGGAAAGCCTGGCGGTTCAGCGGGATCAGGGCGGCTTTGCGGCCGGTGAACACCTTTTCAAACACCTTGAAAATGGTTTCCACCTGCACCACGCCGGTGCCCCGCACCACTTCGCCCAGCATCACCATGTTGGCCACCTTGTCGTTGCCCAGGGCGGCGCTGCGGGCGGCCAGATCCACCGCCACGGCGGTGATGTCGCTGCGGCTGGGCTTGCGGTCGATGATGGATTCGTTGTAGAACAGGTACCCGCCGGGCTTGACCATGGGCTCAAACTTGTCCATGGAGGGCAGGTTCATCACCACGGCGATGTCGGCTTCGTAAATCAGCGGGCAGGATACGGGCTTGTCGGACACCACCACGGTGCAGTTGGCGGTGCCGCCGCGCATTTCGGGGCCGTAGGAGGGCAGGAAGGTGGCTTCCTTGCCTTCCAGCATGGCGGCGTAGGTGATCATCTGGCCCATCAGCAGCACGCCCTGGCCGCCGGAACCGGCGAAAAACATTTTGTAGGTACTCATGCCTGCTCCGCCTCCTTCGGCTCTTTCATGACGCCCAGGGGATAATAGGGCATCACCTGATCCCGCACCCAATCCAGGGCCTTCACGGGGGTCAGGCCCCAGTTGGTGGGGCAGGTGGACAGGAATTCGATCAGCGTGAAGCCCAGGCCCTTTTGCTGGATTTCAAAGGCGCGGCGAACGGCCTTCTTGGCCTGGCGGATGTGGGCCGGGCTGTCCAGCGCCACGCGCTCCACATACACGGCGCCGTCGATGGTGGCCAGCATTTCGCTCATTTTCACGGGCATGCCGTTCAGTTCCTTGCTGCGGCCGTCCTGGCAGGTGGTGCTTTTCTGGCCGATCAGCGTGGTGGGGGCCATCTGGCCGCCGGTCATGCCGTAAATGCCGTTGTTGATGAAGAAGGTGGTGAATTTCTCGCCCCGGACGGCGGCGTGGACGATTTCCGCCGTGCCGATGGAGGCCAGGTCGCCGTCGCCCTGGTAGGTGAACACGATCTTGTCGGGGTGCACCCGGCGGATGCCGCTGGCCACCGCGGGGGCGCGGCCGTGGGCCGCTTCGCACATATCCACGTTCATGTACTGGTGCGCCATGACGGAGCAGCCGATGGGGGCCACGCCGATGGTGTTGCCCAACTGGCCCATTTCGTCCAGCACTTCCATGATGACGCGGTGGGCGATGCCGTGGGTGCAGCCGGGGCAGTAATGGGTGGGCATATCGGTCATGCCCTTGGTGTATTCAAAAATCGGCTTCATTTCAATCCCTCCAATACGGCCTTTGCGCGCGCCGCCACTTCGGGCGACGTGGGCACCATGCCGCCGGTGCGGTGGGCCAGCGCTACGGGCAGGCGGCCGTTCAGGGCCAGCTGCACGTCGGTGATCATCTGGCCCATGGACAATTCGGCGGAAATGACGGCCTTTGTTGTGCCGTAGTCGATTTCATCAAAGGCCTTGTTGGGGAAGGGCCACAGGCTGATGGGCCGGATCAGGCCGGCCTTGATGCCGTCGGCAGCCAGGATCTCGCAGGCTTCCCGGCAGATGCGGGCGGTGGTGCCGAAGGCCACGAAGACAACTTCTGCGCCTTTGAGGTTTTCGCTTTCATACCGGACCAGCTCTTTTTCGGCCCGGGCGTATTTGACGAACAGCTTTTCCACGTGCTCTTCCAGCTTTTCGGGCTGCATGCGCAGGGATTTTACCACCCGGCGGTTCTCATCGCCGCCCCGGTCGTTAAAGCCGGTGCAGGCCCAATCCCGGTGGGCCGCGATTTCATGGGGCGCGTAAACCGGCTTGAAATCCGGCAGGCGCACGGGCTCCATCATCTGGCCGATCATGCCGTCGGCCAGCACCATAATGGGGTTGCGCCAGGTCTGGGCCAGCTCGGTGCCCTCGTAGAGCAGGTCGACGGCTTCCTGAATGGAGGATGGGGCGAACACGGGAATGCGGTAGTCGCCGTTGCCGCCGCCCCGGGTGACCTGGTAATAGTCCGCCTGGCCGGGCTGGATGCCGCCGATGCCGGGGCCGCCACGGCTGACGTTCAGCGCCAGCAGGGGCACTTCGGCGGAGCACAGGAAGCTCATGCCTTCCTGCATCAGGGCGATGCCGGGGGAGGAGGAGGAAATGAACACGCTGCCGCCTGCGGCGCCGGCGCCGTAGGCCATGTTGATGGCGCCCAGTTCGCTTTCGGCCTGGATGAAGGTGCCGCCGTGCTTGGGCAGCTCCCGGCTCATATATTCGGGCACTTCGCTCTGGGGCGTGATGGGATAGCCGAAATACAGGCGCGCGCCGCCGCGGATGGCGGCCTCGGCAAAGGCCTCGTTGCCCTTCATGAGCACTTTATCGGTGGTCATTGGTCGCCCTCCTCTTTCTGATAAATTTCAATGGCGCCGTCAGGGCACATCAGTGCGCAGCTCTGGCAGCCGATGCACGCTTCTTCCTTTTCGGCGCAGGCAGGATGATAGCCCTTGGCGTTGACCTGCTTGCTCATGCCGATGACCTGCTTGGGGCAGACGGAACGGCACAGCTCGCAGCCTTTGCATTTTTCCGGATGGAAAACAAGCTTGAAAGCCCGCATCCAATTCACCTTCCTTTTTTCGTCTCTTCTCCTACTTATCCAGGTAAGCGGGCCGCATATACAGGCCCAGGGGCATCAGGCGGGGAAGATCCGGGATGTCCTCCGGACGGATGATCCCCGCGGGATAACAGGTGTACAGCAGCGGGATGTCCATGTCCGCGGACAGCTGCTCCGCCAGTGCTTGGCCTTCCCGCAAGATGTCCGGCGTGGTTTCCCGCAGCAGGTGGGTGTTGTTTACCAGGCCGTTCACCGGCAGCTGCAATTCGGCGGCGATGGCTTCCACATGCTCCCGGGCTTTTTCCACGGTCAGCGTTTCATACCGCCGGAAATTCACCACGGCCCACAGTTCATGGGCGTCGCCTTCAAAATATTTGCGGAACTGGCGCAGCACCCGGGCCCCGGCGTCGTTGCCGCCCAGGTCGATGATGGTGCGGCAGCCCTCGTCCTCCAGGGGAGCGCGCAGCGCCGCCGTCAGCGCCGGCAGCTCCGCCGTGGTGCCGGTGGACTGGAATACGTCGGCATACATGGAAACGCCGTGCTCCCGCAGCAGCTGCATCCTTTCCCGGGACCGGAAGTAGGGGTTGGCAATGTCCAGATCCACCACCGCCAGGCGGGGATATTCCAGATCCTGCTGGGCGGAAAGGCGCATGGCCAGGCTGACGGCCAGCTCCGTTTTTCCGCTGCCGTAGTGGCCGGCGATCACGATCACACGCCGCATGGCCCGCCTCCTTTCTTCCCGGGGAAATGGTCATTTCATTATCCCGCGTCATAGGATAAATGTCAATATTGAAGGAATGTATTCTTTTTGTATAAGGAAGGATTTTTTTGCTTTTCCGGCGTTGACAAGCGCCGCTTCATCTGATAAACTATTTGCAATTCCATAGAAAGGCAATGAAGGAGAAGGCGGATCCGGGTCCTCCAAAGAGAGCCGGCGGCGGCTGAAAGCCGGCGTGGATGCGGATCACGGCTGTGGCTCCTGAGCCGGTGCCCCGAAAAGCGCAGTAAGGGTTCCCGATGACCGCCGCGTCAGGGCGGAGGGCTTGTTGAAGAGCCTGAAGAGTGGTGCGAGCAATCGCACAATTTGAGTGGTACCGCGAGCTGATAACGCAGCCCGTCTCAAAGAAAAAGCTTTGAGGCGGGCTTTTTGTTCGTCTCACCAAAGGAGGTTGTCCCCTATGCCGACCCCTGTCCAGGCCCCTGAAATGCTGCGGGACGTGGCTGCCCGTATCCGGGAACTGAAGGAAATTTCCGGCTTTTCCACCGCCGATCTGGCCCGCATGACGGGCTTCAGCGAAGCCGACTGCGCCCGGTATGAAGCGGGAAGCGCGGAAATGCCCTTCTCCTTTGTGCACAAATGCGCCATTGCCTTCGGCGTGGACATTGTGGACCTGATCGAGGGCACCAGCCCCCGCCTGTCCAATTACACCGTCACCCGCCACGGCGAAGGGGAAATCATTACCGACATCAAGGGCATCGAGATGCGCAACCTGGCACCCCTGTTCCGCAAGCGCATCGTGGAGCCGTACCTGACCCGGTATTCCTACGATCCGGAGCTGCAGGCCGCGCCCATCGAAACGGTGAGCCATCCGGGCCAGGAGTTTGACTACATCCTGTCCGGCGTGCTGCGGGCCCAGATCGGCGAGCATACGGAAACGCTGCGGCCCGGCGATTCCATTTTCTTTGATTCCTCCACACCCCACGGCCTCATCGCCGCCGAGGGGCAGGACTGCGTGTTCCTGGCGGTGGTCATTCCCGGCGAGGAAACGGAGTACGATCCCCATATCCACGAATCCGCCGTCGCCGCGCCGGAGCACGCCGTCACCATCGCCAACCGTTACCTGGACACCCAGGTGAACGAGCGCGGTACGCCCACGGCCATTCATTACCACGACATCGACCGCTTCAATTTCGCTTTCGACATCATCGACCAGCTGGCCCGGGAAAAGCCCGATCAGATGGCGCTGCTGCATCTGGACATTCACAAGCAGGAGCGGCGGTTCACCTTCGAGGATCTGCGCAAAATGAGCAACCGGGCGGCCAATTACTACCGTTCCCTGGGCTTCAAACGGGGCGACCGGGTGATGCTGGTGCTCCGGCGGCAGTATCATTTCTGGATCACCATGCTGGCCATGGAAAAGCTGGGCGTGGTGGTGATCCCCGGCACCGATCAATTGCTGTGCAAGGATTACATTTACCGCTTCCAGACCGGCGAGGTCAGCGGCGTCATCTGCACCAGCCACGGCCAGGCGGCGTCGGAAATCGAAAAGGCGCTGCCGGAGTGCCCCGGGGTGAAGCGCCTGGTGTACTGCGGCGGGACAAGGGAAGGCTGGCACGATTTTGACAGCGAATACGCCGTGTTCTCCTCCCGGTTTGAAAAGCCGGAGGACGCGCCCGGCGGCGACGACCCCATGCTGATGTTCTTCACCTCCGGCACCACCGGCTATCCCAAGCTGGTGTGCCACAGCTTCAAATATCCCCTGGGGCATTACATCACCGCAAAATACTGGCATAACGTGATTCCCGGAAAGCTGCACCTGACCATTTCGGACACCGGCTGGGCCAAGGCCTGCTGGGGCAAGATTTTCGGCCAGTGGCTGTGCGAGGCGGCCATCTTCGTGTATGATTTCGACCGCTTCCATGCCGACGACATCCTGCCGCTGTTCAAGCAGTACGACATCAAGACCTTCTGCGCGCCGCCCACCATGTACCGCATGCTGATCAAGGAGGATCTGAGCAAGTACGACCTGTCCTCCATCGTGCACGCGTCCATCGCCGGCGAAGCGCTGAACCCCGAAGTGTTCCAGAAATTCAAGGAGGCCACGGGCCTGTCCATCATGGAAGGCTTTGGCCAGAGCGAAACAGCCATCATTATCGGCAACCTGACCGGCATGGTGCCCAAGCCCGGCTCCATGGGCAAGCCTGTGCCGCTGTACGACGTGGACCTGGTGGACCCCAGCGGCAATCCGGTGCCGGTGGGCGAAGTGGGCGAAATCGTCATCCGCACCGATCACGGCCCCCAGTGCGGATTGCTGACCGGCTACTACGGCAGCGACGACCGCAACGTGAACGGCAACTGGCACGACGGCCTGTACCATACCGGCGACACCGCCTGGCGGGATGAGGACGGCTACTACTGGTATGTGGGCCGGGTGGACGATCTGATCAAGTCCTCCGGCTACCGCATCGGGCCCTTTGAAATCGAGTCCGTCATCATGGAATTGCCCTATGTGCTGGAGTGCGGCGTTTCCGCTGCCCCCGATCCCATCCGCGGCCAGGTGGTGAAGGCCAGCATCGTGCTGGTAAAAGGCAAGGAAGGCACGGAGGAGCTGAAAAAGGAAATCCAAAGCTACGTCAAGCAGCGCACCGCGCCCTACAAGTATCCCCGCATCGTGGTGTTCCGGGAGGAGCTGCCCAAAACCACCAGCGGCAAGATCCAGCGGAACCTGCTGTAAAATCCCCCATAAATCAAACCCCTTCGTGCTGTGCGCGAAGGGGTTTTCTGATGGACGGAAGATTATCGGATAATGCCCTTTTCGATTTTCAGGGCCAGCACCCGGGTGACGCTCTGGTCGATGCGCGCTTCCGTCAATTCGCCGCTCTCCACGGCCTTCAGGATGGCGGCCACGGCAGCGTCGGCGTCGCTGGGCAGCAGCAGCAAATCGGCCCCGGCCTGCAGGGCCATCACGGCGGCCTTGCCGGATTTGAAGCGGCTGGTGATGGCGCCCATGCGCAGGGAATCGGTGATCACCACGCCCGTATAGCCCAGCTCCTTGCGAAGCCACGTGCCGATCACCGTGGGGGACAGGCTGGCAGGCAGGCCGTCGCCGGCCGCCTTGGCGGTGCCGTGGGACACCATGATCATTTCCGCGAAGCTGGAGGCCGCCAGGCGGAACGTGGCCCAGTCCCCGGCGCGCATGTCGTCCAGGGTGCGGGTGTTCACCACTTCGCGGTTATTCAAGTTGCCGTTGATGCTGGCCTGGCCGGGGAAATGGGAAAAGCAGGGGATGACGCCCTGGCTGCGCAGGCCCTCGGCCATCTGGAACGCCATCTGGGACACCAGCTGGGGATCGCTGCCGTAAAGCCGGCCGTTGATCCAGCCGTCCTCGGCGCACTGCACGTCGCCCACCGGCGCGAAATCCAGGTTGATGCCAAAGGGCGTCAAATAGGCGCCGATCTGCGCCCCTGCTGTGCGGGCGTTGACCGACATGCGGGTGAAGCCGACTTCCGGCGCGCTCTGCACCTGCGGATAGCCCAGCTTGCTGGCTACCCGGGAATAGGCGCCGCCTTCCTCGTGCACCGCCAGGAACAGGGGATAGCCGCCGGCTGCCTTGATCTGGGACTGCAGCTGGGCGGTCAGTTTTTTCAATTGGGCTTCGGATACGATGTTCTGCCCGTAAATCACGATGCCGCCGGCGGGCTTGCCGGTGAATACGTTGGTTTTGCCCAGTTTGGTGGTATATTTTTCCCCGGTCAGCGCTTCGGGGGCAACCAGCAGCAGCTGCCACACCTTTTCTTCCAGCGTCATATCCCGGATCAGCACCCCGGCCTGGGCCCGGCGGTCCGGCAGGGCTTCCTCGTCCGTTTCTTCCACGATCCATTCTTCCGCGGCAGCGGGAAAAATCATCAGCAGCGTCAGAAAAAAAGCAATCAATCGGCGCAACGGCGTTTCCTCCTTTGATGGTCCCGTTCATTGTACCATATCGGGCCAGGCCGCGCAACGATCCCGCCGCCGGAAATGCGAAATTTTACGTTTCCCGCTTCGGCATAGCGCCGGTGCGGGCGACGCATATTAAACCTGCCGCCGGCGGTGGAAGCTTTGAAAGGAAGCTCAATTTGCGTGAATCAGCCGGGGGAACGACGCTTCACCACAGAAAAAGAGGATGCCGTTCCGCAGCTACTGACTGACTGCGCGATGGCGCAACATCAGACGGAGAACATCCTCCATGGCAGTGTATCACGAGCCGAAGTAGGCGTCAATAACCTTCATTCGAAATGAAAAAATGAAGAGACCGGAGCACCGGACGAGCTCAAAGGCTCTCTACCGCAAAAGCGACGACCGGTGGCGCTTGCCTCTTCCATATAATTATAACAGAAGACGCTGGCGGCGTCAATAAAAGCAGCAGTCCCATCATAGCCAGGTGCTGGGATGGATCCCAGTTTAAACCAGGCGAGCCCTGCTGCTTACGTCCAGTATATGCGATGCACGGAGAGAATACAAGGGGATAAAATAAAAATATGAATTCTTAAGCGCAATTCACCGGGATGATTGCCGGGAAACGGTGCAGACGGGCGTGGACCTGATCAACCGGAACGGCCTAAAAGGGAAGCGGAAAACAGGGAAAATTGGCACTTGCGCAGCAGGGAAAAAGATGATATAATCATAATGGTCAAAGAAAGACAATTTCCCGGGAGGGATCAGACATGCGATTGAGCGATACGATCGAGAGCTTCATCAAGGCCATGATCCAGGAGGATCAGCCGGAAGTGGAGCTGAAGCGGAACGAGCTGGCGGAGTATTTTCACTGCGCTCCGTCCCAGATCAATTATGTGCTGGCGACCCGCTTTACGCCGGACCACGGGTACGTGACCTCGTCTCAGCGGGGCGGCGGCGGCTACATCCGCATCGTGCGGGTGCAGCAATCCTCGGTGGATCATCTGACCTATTTGCTGCACGAGCGCATCGGCGACAGTTTGGACGCCCAGTCTGCGCAGGTGCTGTGCGCCCAGCTGGCGGAAAGGAAGCTGGTCACGCTGTCCGAAGCGCAATTGATGGCCGCGGCCGTTTCCCCCCAGGCGCTGGCCGGGCCGCTCCCGGAGGCGGTGAAGGACGCCATGCGCGCCAAAATCCTCAAGTGTATGCTGCTCACCGTGGCGCAGCAGCATGCGAAAAATGCCGGGAACGGCTGACCGCGCGCCGCATAGGATGCTGTTACGGATCGTGAATGAAGGGAATTATGGAATGATGCTTTGCGAAGAATGCGGAATCCGTCAGGCCGAGGTGATGGTCACCACCGTGGTCAACGGGGAATCCACCACCCGGCATCTGTGCCGGGACTGCCTGAAAAAATACCAGGCGGGGGAAATGCAGGCGGTGCTGGCCGCGGTGCTGGCCGCCATGGCGCAGAAACAGAAATCGCCGGATATTACCTGCCCCCGGTGCGGGGAAACCTATGCCCAGTTCCAGAAAAGCGGTATGCTGGGCTGCGCGGAGTGCTACCAGGCCTTCCGCAAGGAACTGACGCCGCTGATCACCCGGGTGCAGGGCCGCGCCCAGCATGCGGGCCGCCGGCCGGCCGCCAGCGAGCAGGAGCAGGAAATGCTGAACCGCCGGGAAGAACTGCGCGCCCAGATGGAGGCGGCCGTGGCGGAAGAAAACTTTGAGGAGGCGGCCCGGCTGCGGGACCAGCTGCGGGCGCTGACGGCCGCGCGGGAGGAAGAAGCATGAGCGAAACGATCCTGTCTTCCCGGGTGCGCCTGGCCCGGAACTACGCGGATTTGCCTTTTGCCGGGCGCATTACCCCGGCCCAGAGCGAGCAGTGCGTGCAGCGCACCCTGGACGCACTGCGGGACCTGCCGGAGGTATACACCTTCCTGCCCCTGCGAGGCATGGAGGATACCGAGCGCAAGGCCCTGGTGGAAAGCCACCTGATCAGCCCGGGAAAAGATTTCCGTCATGATGAACGAGGAGGATCACCTGCGGCTGCAGGCCTTCTGCGCCGGCGAAAACCTGGCGGAGGCGGCGGAGAATGTGTTCGCCATCGAAGACGCGCTGCAGCGGCAATTGTCCTTCGCCTTCGATCATCAGTTGGGCTACCTGACCGCCTGCCCTACCAACACCGGCACCGGGATGCGGGCGTCCCTGATGCTGCATCTGCCCATGCTGACCTTCCTGAAGCAGATGGGCAAGGTCAACCAGCTGGCGGCCAAGCTGGGCCTGACCATCCGGGGCATTTACGGCGAGGGCAGCGAGGCCCAGGGCAACCTGTACCAGCTCAGCAACCAGGTGACGCTGGGCCGCACGGAAAAGGAAATCATGGATACGGTGTCCGCCCTGGCCCGGCAGATCACGGAAATGGAGCGGGCCCTGCGGGAAAAAACGTGGGAAATGGACGGCGTGGCCTTTGAAGACCAGCTGCAGCGGTCCTTCGGCCTGTGTCTGTACGCCCGCAGGATGCCGCTGAAGGAATTCATGGTGCACTGGAGCAACCTGCGCCTGGGCGCCGCCATGGAAAAGCTGCCCCTGACCACGGAGGCTTGCGACGCGCTGCTGACCCGGGCCCAGCCGGCCCATGTGGCCAAGGCGGCAGGAATCGATATGCAGCCCCAGGAGATCGACGCATACCGCTGCGAAATCATTCGCCGCGCTATCAACGGAGGAAATGAATAAATGGCGATTTTTGGACGATTCAACGAACGGGCGCAGCGGGTCATCGCCGCGGCCCAGCAGGCCGCGGTAGAGCTGGGCCATACGTACGTGGGCAGCGAGCATTTTCTGATCGGCCTGCTGCGGGAAGCCCGCAGCGACGCGCCGGCGCTGCCGGACAACGTAATCACGGAAACGGTGACCGAAGCCGTCAAGCAGATCACCGGCGTGGGCGGCCATGCCCCATCCCAGCTGGAATTGACGCCCCGGGTGAAAAAAATCATGGAAACCAGCATCCGGGAGGCCCAGCGGCTGGGCCAGCCGTATGTGACGGCGGGCCATTTCTGGCTGGCGCTGCTGAATGAAAACGAAAGCGTGGCCATGCGGGTGCTCACCGGCATGGGCTGCGATATCGACCGCCTGCGCCGCAGCGTGCAGGAGGCCCTTGGCAGCCGCAGGGACGCGCCCCGGGAGGACAAGGAGGAGGGCGACGGCGATTCCGCCCTGAAAAAATACGGCCGGGATCTGACGCTGGCAGCCGAACGGGGCGAACTGGACCCGGTGATCGGCCGGGCCAATGAAATCGAGCGGATCGTGCAGATCCTCTCCCGCCGCACCAAAAATAATCCGGTGCTGATCGGCGAGCCCGGCGTGGGCAAATCCGCCGTGGCGGAGGGCCTGGCCCAGCGCATCCAGCAGGGCAGCGTGCCCGATACTCTGGCGGACAAGAAAATCATTTCCCTGGATATGGGCAGCATGGTGGCCGGCAGCAAGTACCGGGGCGAATTTGAGGAACGGCTCAAAAATACTCTGGACGAAGTGAAAAAACGCGGCGACGTGATCCTATTTATCGACGAACTGCAGAACATCATCGGCGCCGGCAAGGCGGAGGGCAGCATGGATGCCGCCAACATTTTGAAGCCAGCCCTGGCCCGGGGCGAGATCCAGTGCATCGGCGCGACGACGCTGGATGAATACCGCAAAAACATCGAAAAGGACGCCGCCCTGGCCCGGCGTTTCCAGCCTGTGACGGTGAACGAGCCCACGGAGGAGGAAACCCTGGCCATCATGAAGGGCCTGCGGGACCGGTACGAAGCCCACCACAAGGTGCGCATCACCGACGAAGCCCTGGAAGCTGCCGTGAAACTGAGCAACCGCTATATTGCCGACCGTTTCCAGCCGGACAAGGCCATCGACCTGATGGACGAGGCCGCCAGCCGGGTGCGCATCCACGCCTACACCGCGCCGCCGGATGTGAAGGCCCAGGAAAAGGAACTGGAAAGCGTGCTGCGCGAAAAGCGGGAAGCCATCGACAAGCAGGATTATGAAAAGGCGGCCGCCCTGCGGGACGAGGAGCATGCCCTGCGGGCCGAAATCGACGAAAAACGCGCGGCGTGGGAAAAGAAAAAGTCCGCCGCCAAGGATACCGTGGGGGAAGAGGACATCGCCCAGGTGGTGGCCGGCTGGACCGGCATCCCGGTGAAGAAGATGACGGAGGAAGAATCGGAAAGGCTGCTGCACCTGGAGGAGATCCTGCACAAGCGGGTTATCGGCCAGGAGGAAGCCGTGTCCGCCGTCAGCCGGGCCATCCGCCGGGCGCGAGCCGGGCTGAAGGATCCCAAGCGGCCCATCGGCAGTTTCATCTTCCTGGGCCCCACGGGCGTGGGCAAAACGGAATTGTGCCGGGCCCTGGGCGAAGCCATGTTCGGGGACGAGGACGCCCTGATCCGTCTGGATATGTCGGAATACATGGAAAAGCACACGGTCAGCCGGATGGTGGGCTCCCCGCCGGGCTATGTGGGCTTCGAGGAAGGCGGACAACTGACGGAAGCCGTCCGCCGCAAGCCCTATTCCGTGGTGCTGTTTGATGAAATTGAGAAGGCCCATCCCGACGTGTTCAATATGCTGCTGCAGATCCTGGAGGACGGACGGCTGACCGATAGCATGGGCCGGGTGGTGAGCTTCAAAAACTGCATCATCGTCATGACCAGCAACGCCGGCGCCCAGTCCGCCCAGCGGGGCAGCATGGGCTTTGGCGGCGGCATGGCCGATGCCATGGATTACGAGCGGATGCGGGAAAAGGTGCTGACCGACATCAAGAGCGTGTTCCGGCCGGAGTTCCTGAACCGGGTGGACGAAATCATCGTGTTCCACAAGCTGGAGCAAAAGGACATCGAGGCCATTGCCGGCCTGATGCTTTCCCAGGTGGCCAAGCGCCTGCAGGAGCGGGACATCACCCTGGAGTACGGGGCCGACGTGGTGGCCCACCTGGCCCAGGCAGGGTTCGATCCCCAGTTCGGGGCGCGTCCCTTGCGGCGCGTGATCCAGCGCACCATTGAGGATTCCCTGTCCGAAAAGCTGATTGCCGGGGAAATCCATCTGGGCGGCAGGATCCGCATGCGGATGGAGGAAGAAAAAATCGTTTTCGAGCAGGTGGAAGAAGCCTGAAACAGGAAACGCCCGTTCACCGGAAGGCGAACGGGCGTTTCAAATGTGCGGCTCAGATTTTCAGCGCTTTGCGCAGCCGCGGGGCCAGGAAGGCGCTCAGCAGAATCTTGGCGGCGTCGCCGGGCAGGAAAGGCAGCACGCACAGCCCCATGCTTTCTCCCAGGGTGCGGCCGGTGGCATGCATGAACCAGCCGGTGCCCAGCGCGTAGCAGGCGATGGTGCCCAGCACCAGCAGCACGCAGCGGCCAAAGAATTTTTCCTGCAGCCGGGGAACGGCCAGGCCGGCCAGCAGGGCATAGGGCAGATACCCGATGATGTAGCCGCCGGTGGGGCCCATCAGGGCGGAAGCCGCCTTGAAATTGGCAAAAACGGGCACGCCGGCCAGTCCCAGCAGGATATATACAGCAATAGCGATCACGCCGTATTTCCAGCCCAAAAGCAGGCCGCACATCATCACAGCAAAGGTGGCCAGGGAAATGGGCACCGGCCCAATGGGAATGGCGATCCAGGCGCAGACCGCGGTCAGCGCGGCGAACAGGGCGCAGAATACCAGCATCCGTGTGGTCATTTTCTTCATTATAAATTTTCCCCTCTCAGATCAATTGACGGAGCGCAAACGGAAGTAGTATACTGTACCTGTTCCGGGTTGTCAATGGAAAATAAGGAGGAATACAAACCATGTATTTTCAGGAAATCATAGAGAAGCTGAAGAAAAACTGGATCTGCTCCGCCATCCTGTGCATCCTGGCCGGGCTGGTGATGCTTTTGTGGCCGGGGCCGGTGCTGGAGGGGCTGTGCTATGTAATGGGCGGCGTCGCCATCGCGTCCGGGGTGATCCGCATGGTCCGGTACTTCAAGCAGGAGCATTCCCGTCCCGTCATTTTCCAAAGCGACCTGATCGTGGGGCTGTTCAGCCTGGGCCTGGGCATTTTCATGGTCTCCAAGCCGCAAACCGTCATGGGCCTGGTTCCCACGCTGTTCGCCATCGTGATGATCGGCTTTGGCATCGCCAATATCCTGCGCTCCGTGGACGCCAAAAAGGCCGGCTTTACCCGGTGGGGGCTGCTGCTGGCGCTGGCGATCGTGTCCATGCTGCTGGGCTATGTGATCCTGCTGGGGCCCTTTGCCACCATGGCCGTCACGGTGTCGGTGATCGGCGCGTGCCTGATCTATGAAGGCGTTACCGAGCTGGTTACCGTGCTGGTGGCGGGCAAGCAGATCGACGCCTGGCGCAAGAGCCTGTAAAAGCTGCATACCCAATCCCTTCGCCGCATACCCTGGGGCGGAGGGATTTTTTGTATGAAGAAATGGGGCGTTACAGTGCTGGCGCGACCCCGGCGTCCACCTCCGCGCTGTTTTTTCGCCCGTCGCCGGTTCCGTCTTCCGATCGTCCGGGGCCGACTTTGCCGCCCTGGGCGGACATCGGGGCGGTGCTGGTTCCCAAGGAGGGAAAGGACGCTGTGCCGGGCGCGGTGCTTAGCAAGGATCCGCCGGGAGAGCTGGCGGCAGGGAAGGCCCGGGCTGCCCTGCTGACGCCGGGCCAGGCGGTGCGGCTGACGGCGGGGTTCCGGGCGTATCCTGTGCCGGAGGGGAAGGGGCTGATCCCGGTGCGGGCGGAGGCGCTGACGGAGGACGGGCAGAGCTTTCTGCTCTTTCTGCTGCGGGAGGACCGGCAGGACGCGCTGCGGGAAAACGGCCTGTTTTCCCTGACGCGGCGGCTGTATTCCCCGGAGGATCCGGTGCGCTATTTGGTGGACGGCAGCCGCGATTTTCCTGGATAGACCTGCCAATTCCGGGGAAAACTGTGTCCCGGAAGGAGGGAGCGGAATGGAATGTATCGTATGCGGGAAAAGCTCTCCGGCGGGATTGCATATTTTCAATTGTCTGATCTGCTTTCCTTGTGAAAAGCGGCTGCTGCGGTGCGCGCAGGAGGAAGCGGATGGGCGACGGCTGCGCCGGGGGAATGACTTGCACGCGCAGCGGCAAATATGATATAATACGGGGCGTGCCGGCCGGGATGCCCCGTGAACGCCGCCCTGATGGAGCGGCCCCAAAGCATCCTGCCGCAAATACAGTTCGGAAGGGTGTTTTTTCCATTGTTGCCCTATGATGTGGTCGTTTTTGATCTGGATGGAACGCTGACGGATTCCCAGCTGGGCATCTACCGCTGCGCCCGATACGCCCTGGAAAAAATGGGTTTTCCGGTGCCGGATGACGCGGTGCTGCGCAAATTCATGGGGCCGCCGCTGGCGGAGTCCTACATGAAATACTGCGGCATGACGGAAGCGGAGGCCGTTCGCGGCACGGATTTGTACCGGGAACGGTATATCCCCATCGGCTGGAAGGAAAACAATGTGTTTCCGCTGATCCGGCCGCTGCTGAAGGCGCTGCGGGACCAGGGGGCTTACCTGGCCGTGGCCACGGGCAAGCCGCAGAAAACGTCGGAGGACATTCTGCGTTATTTCGGCCTGCTGCCGTATTTGGACGCGGTGGCGGGGCCGGACGACAGCGATATGCACGCCGATAAGGGCGATCTGATCCGCCGGGTGCTGCCCAAAGGGTACCGCAGGGCCGTCATGGTGGGCGACACTGCCGGGGATGTGAAAGGCGCTCAGGACTGCGGCATTGATTCCATCGGGGCGCTTTATGGATACGGGGAAAACGCTGATTTGCTGGCCGCGCGGCCGACCCACACCGCAGAGGACACCCAGGCGCTGTGCGCCCTGCTGTGCCCCGATATGCCGCCGCGGAAGGGCTGCTTCATCACCCTGGAGGGGGTGGACGGCTGCGGGAAATCGACCCAGGCGTCCGCGCTGCAGCAGCGGCTGGAGCAATTCGGCTATCCGGTGCGCCGCACCCGGGAGCCGGGCGGCTGCCTGATCGCCGAGGAGATCCGCAAAATCGTACTGGCCAAGGAGGACGGCGGCATGTGCCCGGAAACGGAAGCGCTGCTCTTTGCCGCCGCCCGGGCGCAGCATGTGAAGGAGGTTATCCTGCCTGCGGTGGCCCGGGGCGAAGTGGTGCTGTGCGACCGGTTCGTGGACTCCTCCCTGGTGTACCAGGGCATGGCCCGGGGCCTGGATGCCGAATGGGTCAAGGAAATCAACCGGGCGGCTTACCGGGAAGGCGCGCCGGACGCCACGCTGTACCTGCGCATGAGCCACGTGGACGCCATGGCGCGCCGGCTGGCCGCGTCGGACCCGGACCGCATCGAGAAGGCCGGGGATTCCTTCCATGCGCGTACCGAAGCGGCTTATGAGCAATTGATGCGGGAGAATCCCGATCGCTTTATCGCGGTGAATGCCGCCCAGGCGCCGGAGCAGGTGACGGAGGAGGCTTTCGGCAGGCTCTTTGCCCGGATGGTGGAAAGGGGCGTGCTGTGATGCGGGTCGTGGTAGGCATGTCCGGCGGGGTGGACAGCGCGGTGTCCGCGCTGCTGCTCAAGCGGCAGGGGTACGACGTGATCGGCATCTTTATGAACAACTGGGAGGAAGAGGACGAGGAAGGCGTCTGCACCAACGAAAGCGACTGGCGGGACGTGCGGGACGTGTGCGACGTCATCGGTATCCCTTATTATTCCGTCAATTTCGCCAAAGAGTACCGGGAGCGGGTCTTTTCCCTGTTCCTGTCGGAATACCAGGCGGGCCGCACGCCCAATCCGGACGTGCTGTGCAACCGGGAAATCAAGTTCAAGGCGTTTCTGGATCTGGCCATGCAGCTGGAAGCCGACAAGATGGCCACCGGCCATTTTGTGCGCACCGACGATGCGGGACGGCTGCTGCGCGGCGTGGACCCCAACAAGGATCAAAGCTATTTCCTGTACATGATCCATCGGGAGCAATTGCTAAAATCGCTGTTCCCCGTGGGCCATCTGACCAAGCGTCAGGTGCGGGAAATCGCGGAGGAAGCGGGCCTGCCCGTCAGCAAAAAGAAGGACTCCACCGGCGTATGCTTCATCGGGGAAAGGAATTTCAAAAGCTTCCTGAAAAACTTCCTGCCGGCCCAGCCCGGCGACATGGTAACGCCGGAGGGCGAAGTGGTGGGCCGTCATGACGGCCTGATGTATTATACCCTGGGCCAGCGAAGGGGCCTGGGCATCGGCGGCCGGGGAGACGGGCGCAGCTTTTTTGTGGTGGATAAGGATCTGAAAAACAACCGGCTCATCGTGGGGCAGGGGGAGGATCATCCCTTGCTGTACAGCCGCGCGTGCACAGCCGGCCAGGCCACGTTTATCGGCCAGCCGCTGCCGGAAAACACCCCTTGCCGTCTGACCGCCAAATTCCGCTACCGGCAGCCCGATCAGCCCGTCACCGTGGTGCGGACGGGCGGCCAATTGCGTTTCACCTATGGGGATCATCCCCAGCGGGCCGTTACGCCGGGCCAGAGCGCCGTGATCTACGACGGCGACGTGTGCCTGGGCGGCGGCATCATTGACAGCGTGGAAAGATAAAAGGCTTATATCGAAAAAACGACCCGCAGCTTGTATTGCGCTGCGGGTCGTTGTGGTTCATTTTTCATTCCTGTTATTCCTGTATGCGGGAGTTGGCCAATGCTCAGGAAAATCCATATGGCTTTCCTGCGCGCTTCGAATGATTTGAATCAGGGTCAGAAGCTGCCTCCGTGGCCGGTGTGATGGGTGCCGGAGGAGCCGGTAAAGCCGCCGCCTCCTCCGCCGCCCCGGCCCGAGGGCGAGGAGGTTTCGATGCGCGTGCGGGTGGTGGAGGTGTACAGGTACACGTCCTGCACCCGGGTCAGGCTGAAGCTGCCCTTGCGGATGTAGCGGTCCGCGCCGGTTTTGCGGCGGACGGTTTTCATCTGGCTTTTGAAAATCAGCGACGCGATCAGGGCGGCCAGCAGTCCGCCGCCGGCCAGGAAGGGCAGGGCGGCGTTGGCGCGGCCAAAGGGCGTAAAGCGGTTCAGCCGGTCGCCCACGTCCCGCACGAAGATTGCCGCGGCCCCGGCGTAATCGTTCCGCCGCAGAGAAGGCAGAAAATCGTCCTCCATCCGGTACATCACGGAGTCGGTGAAGATCCTTTCGCCCACGCCGGTGTTCAGGATGTAATACTGCCGGGTGGAGGAAGAAATCAGCAGCAGGATGCCGTCATGGGTGCTGTGGAAGCCAAACCCGCTGTAATCGTAAAAATCCGCTGCGAAGTATTGGATTTCCATGCTGTTGGTGTGGGGCACGGTAGCCACCACCACGTCAAACTCGTAATCCCTGCGGATCGCGTCGATGGCTTCCTCCAGGGCGCTTTCCGCGGAGGCGGACAGCAAATCCGCTTCGTCGAACACCCGCTGCTCCGCCAGGGCCGGCAGGGCGATGCACAGCAGCACCGCCAGGAGTGCGATCAATCGTTTCATTTCACAGCACCCCCATGGTAAACAGCAGATACAGCAGCGCATAGCCGCCCAGGCTGATGCCGCCGAACAGGCCCAGGAACCAGCGCCAGAATTTGCCCTTGTCCGTGGGCAGATCCCCGATGAACAGGCCGGTTTGCCCGTTCATGGCGAAGGTGTAGATCTTGTCCTGGTAGCGGGTGTTCAGCATCCACACGGGCATCAGCACCTGCTTGACCTCGCTGCGCTGCAGCTCGATTTGCGTGTTGGCAGGCGTAACGGAAGCATAACCCGACACCGTATTGCGCATCAGGCTGGACACCGTGGCGCGGATGCGCTGGTTGGCCCGGGGCTCGCAGGCGGCGGCGTCCACGTCGTGGCGCTGGGCCTGGTAGCCGCTCAGGTAGGCGATGGTGAAGCCGCCGATGGCGCTGCCGTCGTAGGGCTCGATGGATTCCATCATGGCGTCATCCATTTTGCTGGAGCCGTCCACCGGCACCTGATGGAAACCCACGTGGCCGCCCCGGCGCACCAGGAAATGGGCGGTGCGGGTCACCTGGTAATTGCCTTCCCGGGAAACGGACACCTTGGTGGCGTTATAGGTCACGTCCGCTTCCGCTTCGCAGCCAAACAGCCAGAAGGGCACGTACACCCCGGTGATTTTTTCCACCCGGCTTTCATCGGCAAAGCCGTTGGGCAGCAGCTTCTTTCCCCGGCAGTGCCTGCGGAACGCGTTTTGTGCTTCCTCCCGGGTCTTTTGGAAGGGAATGATGCCGTCCGGCCGGTAAGCGCCGGTGAGCACATCCGGCATGATGGAAGGATTGCCGCAGTACACGCATTCGGTGGCGGCGGTGGTTTCATCTGCCAGAATTTCGGCGCCGCAGGCCTGGCAGCGGTAAGCCTTCAAATGGGAGTTTTCCTGGTCGGAGAAGCCGTCGTTTTCCCCGGCGTTCCAGTACAGCTGGTCATCCTGGGTGTTTTCCACCTGGATGCTTTCCACGGCCTGCAGCGTTTCCAGCGGAAAGGAATTGCCGCAGGAGGCGCAGTCCAGCTGCTGGCTGAGCCCGCCGAAGGTCAGCGCCGCGCCGCAGCACGGGCAGCGGTATCGGGCGGTTTGCGTCATGGGCGATCCTCCTTTCCGGATGGCTTGCTGTTGGGGTCTGCTGGAAATAATGCGCGTTTATTCCTTGAATTCGTAGCGCCGGCACAGGGTGTATTTGGACACGGCGCTCTGCACCGCTTCGGGGCAGGCGAAGGACAGGATATCGGCGATATAGGGAGGCAGCACCCGGTTGTATTTCACTTCCAGGATGGTTTCGTCGTGATCCAGCACCGGCACGGTGGGCACGTGCGGATTAAAAATGTCGATGCTGTTCAGCCCGGTGCGCACCCGCATGTCAAAGGTGATGCGCACTTCCTCCGCCTGGTGCAGGTAGGGAATGCGCTCGTAGTCCACAATGACCACGGGATGCAAAAGGTTGGTGCGCATTTCCCGGTACACGTCGCGCAGCAATCCGCTGCGGGTGTTTTCCAGGCCCGTGGGATCGGCGGCGATCAATTGCTCGGCCAGGTCCCGGCTGATGCGCACGCTGCGCTTGGAAATCAGGGAGCCGAACTTGGTTTTGCATTCCATGTGGATTTCCCGGTCGGACAGGTTGTAGATCCGCATCCGGTATTTGTTGCGGTTCATGACGCCGGCGTATTTGTCGTACAGCGCGTCGTCAAAAGCCGTATCGAAATACAGCGAGCGGATATGGTACATGCCGCCGTTTTTCTCCGCGTGCGGGTCCAGGTACAAAGCGCCGGCCAGGGTGCGGTTCAGCACTTCAAACTGGGTGCGCGTGATCAGGAATTTCAGCTCATGGCGAAGGGGAAGGGCCATGCTCAGGCCCCCGTTTCAGTCTGGCAGGCCACCAGGGTGGCATCCACCACACCACTGATGTTCAGCATATTGCTCACGATGTCGGCCCGGTGATCCAGCCGCACCTCCACCGTCATTTCAGTGCCGCCGCGGGTCACGGTCTTGGAGCGCAGACGGTAGGTACGGGCGCCGCGTTTGAGCTCGCTTTCGATTTCATTTTCCACGTTGGGCATCCGTTCGTTGTCGTAGCCGTTGCTGCTTTCATTGGTATAGTGCAGCACCAGCAGGTATGCGTTGGGGTTGCGGAATTTGAAGTAGGACAGGGCCAGCATGATCACCGAAATGCCGATTACGGCGGCGATGGCGATGATGTGGGCGTTGGAGCCGATCAGGATGCCCATGGTGATGGACCAGAACATGTAGGCGGTGTCCAAAGGATCCTTGACGGCGGTGCGGAAACGCACGATGGACAGGGCGCCCACCATGCCCATCGACAGGGCCACGTTGCTGCCGATGGCCATAACCACGGGGGTGGTGACCAGGCACAGTAGGATCAGCGTCAGGCTGAAGGAGGGAGAATAGAGCACGCCCCGGTAGGTCTTTTTATACACCAGGGAAATGATGACGCCGGCAATCAGCGCCTCCACCAGGGCGATCACCACGTTCAGGGGTGTGAAATTGCTCAGCTGGCTGGCGAACCAATCGGCAAACGTGGAGCCGTGCACCACGTCGTTGAAGGTCAGGTTTCCGTTGGTAGCGGTCAAAAGTGCGAATGCGTTCATGCTTGCGTCCTCCCTGCATATTCCATTTCTTTATAGTACACGTTTTTTCCCGTCCAGTCAATCAGTCAGCCGGCTTTGCGGGCCGTTTGCCGAAATATTTCACCATCTGGTTATTGCTCAGGCCGAACTGATCCTGCACGAAGCCCCACAGGTAGTAGGGGCGTTTGTTCATGGTGTTCTTCATGCGGTTCACGCGCTGCTGCCAGTAGCGCATGTAGCCGTCGGACGTGGTGGGGGATTCGGAGTTGATGGTGGGCTCCTTGTAGGGCGCCCACCGGGCGTAATGCCGGGCCAGTTCGGGATAGATGATTTCGGTGCACTGGTTCAGCATATCGATCATCACTTCGCTGGTCAGCGTCTGGAACACGTTGCCCAGGCGGGTGAGGAATTTGTCGCGGATCTCGTCGGATTCTATCATCTTGCGGAAAATGGTGTTGTTGATGTTCTGCTGGCCCATGCCCTTGGTTTTCAGGTAGGATTTGGGGCTGTCGAACTGGGAGTTGAACAGGCCGTAGTCCAGGTCGAACATCACGCACTTCCATTTGCCGCCGGGCAGCTGGTAGAACATGATGTTGCCGGGGTCGCTGTCGCCGAAGAACATCTTGATGGCGTACCACTCGATGTAGCTTTCCACGTCCACATGATCGTAAATGTATTGCAGGTCCTTGGCGCTGGAATTGGGCTTCAGGTCGGCAAAGGTTTTCAGCATGGCGCGGTATTCGCTGTTGCTGCCCTGCACGGTGCTCCAGCCGGCGCGCAGGATGTTCATGTTTTCATAGATTTCGCTGTCCGTTTCCAGATCCAGGCCCTCATGCTGGGCGATGGAGAAACGGTCCTTGCGCTCGCGCATGTTGTAGTGGCCCCAGTATTCCCCGTTCAGGTACACCACCACGGGCTTCCAGTCCAGCGTCAGGATGGGGGAATTCAGGTATTCGTCGATGAGCCGGGTCTGCACGCCGTCGGCCACCCGGGTCCACACGTTGTCGTTGCCGGAGTTGCGCAGGGTGAAGGATTTGTAGAAAGTATAGTCCCGGTGCTCAAACAGCGGGTAATTGAAGTATTTCTCGCCCAGCGCCGCCTGCGCCCGGACCTTGAAGGATTTCTGGGGCATATCCAGGCTGTAGTCGCCCATCAGGTCCATTTTGATTCCCTGGGAGATGTAGGCCTTCTTGGTATCCTGGCTGAAGATTTCCACGTAGCCCTGGCGGTCATCCTTGCCGTAGGTGCGGTACAGGGGCGTTTTGAAGGGCAGCTTGGATTTGTTCACCACGCCGCTGGGGGTCTTGTTCAGGTCCGGCGCGTCGGACATCAGGCCGTTGGTGGTGTTCCACAGTTCATAGGGATCGCACACCAGGCTCACCACGTCCAGGGTATGGTAGGTGTTCATGATGTAGGTGGCCGTCACCGTTTCCGAGGGCTGCAGGCCCGTCTGGAAGCAGCGCACGCGCACCACCGCGTGGTTGCTGATCAGCAGCGGCTGCGAATACACGAAGCTGTTGTCCACGGTGGGGATGGAGCCGTCCACGGTGTAGCGGATGGTGGCGCCGGCATCGGGGCAGGTGATGGTCAGCAGCACCTCGCCGGAATACAGTCCGCTGGGCTGGCTCAGCACCGGCCTGGCCGAAAAGCCGTAGAAGCCGCTGGCGTTGGCCTGGCCCGGGGTCGGCGCGTCATAATAAAAAAAACCGTTGGTCCCCAAAGAGCGTCCGTAGGATACGTCCGTGGGAATTTCCGGCAGATACAGCCGGTCCAGCACCCGGCCGGTGGCGTCGGACAGGGTCACCATTTCACCGCCGGCGCGCTTGAGGCCGAAATTGGCCTGCAGGCGGGAGATATTGGTGTTGGCGCCCATGAACTTGCTGCACAGGATTACTTTGTATTCCCCGGGAGAAATGGACGTTCCCTGGGGGAACGTCCATTTTCTGGGCCAGTTGACATTGTCGCTCAGCCCCCAGCCCGACAGATCCCAGGTCTGGGTGGAGGAGTTATAAATTTCGATGTAATCCCCGGAATCAAGATCGGGAAAGGCCTTGATCAGGTTGGCCGAGGACATGATCTCAGACACATACACCCCGGTGGGGTTCAGCGCGCGCAGATACTGGTCCGCCCGGTTGGCGCCGGTCTGGTTGTTGGGGGCGCCGGGAGTGGGCAGTGTGTACACGCGCCAGGAAAGGGTTTCGGGGTCCCGGCCGTAGCTCATATCCCGGCCGACGCCGGTGACCGTCACCCGGTCGATGAGTTCGCCGGTGATGGTGGACAGCACCAGGGTCTCTTCTTCGTTGTTGATGCCGAAATTGGTGTGGGGATACCGGGTGCTTTCCTCCACCTTGTTTTTGCCGGAGCAGAACACGATGTAATACCCTTTGGCGGGAATGACCGCGTCCTCCGGGAAAATCCACTTCAGGGGCTTGGTTTCGTCGTCAGACAGGGCGTAGGATCGCAGGGCGATGTTTTGATCGCCGGCGTTGTACAGTTCCAGCCAGTCGCTCAGCTCGTCATCCTCGTCCCGGAGGCCGGAGCGGGGGATGGGCACGATTTCGTTGATCATCAGGGTGCCGGGCTCCACCGTGTACTGGGCAATGTAGTCGTCGTGGCCCTGCAGGGTGTTGGGGAAGCCGGGGGAATAGGCCTCCGTCTTTTCCCAGGCGCCCGTTTCGCCGCGGTGATAGCTTTCGTCGGCGTTCAGCGTGGGCACGCTGACCGAGTCAATGGCGATACCGGACGCGTCAAAAAGGTACAGCGTGTCCCCCAGGGAGGACAGGCCGAACTTGGCGTGGAAGGTGCCGTGGGCGTCGTTCCGGTTCACTTTGTCGCAGAAAACCACCACGTAGCCGTGGGCGGACAGCGTCACGTCCGGGAACAGGAATTTGATCCGGTCGCTGCGGTCGGACAGGCCCACGCCGTTCAGGTTGATGGGCTCGTCCAGGGAATTGTAGATTTCCACCCAGTCGCCGAATTTGCCGTTTTCATCCGGCAGGGCGGAGGCGTTGTCCGACATGATCTCGGAAAAAACCAGGCCCGCGTGGGTGGACATCTGGCCGGAGGCGGATGCGTTCACCGCCTTGATGGTGGGGGATTTGGGCATGACCGCCACGAATAAGGCCAGCCCTGCCGCCAGCAGGATCAGCAGCGGCAGCCGGGTATCCTTTTGTTTTTTCTTGCGCCGGGTGTTGCGCACGGATGAGGCCAAGTCAGTTTCCTCCTTTCAGGGGAGAAGGTTTTTGAAACGCCGAAGCGGAAAAATCGGGATCACCGGATCATTATACCATAGACGTGCCGGAAGCAAAAGCGTTTTTTTACGGTTCCACCCAGGAAAGCCGGGGAATCAGGGAAAGGAACACGTCTTCCGCGGCGTCTGGCGCGTACAGGGCGTAGGCCGCGGCCTCGTCGGAAAAATACAGGCAGCGGGCGTTCCCGCGGGAGGCCAGCACCGCCGGCAGGTTCAGCACGGTCAGGTCGCTGCGCAATTCCACATCCAGATCTCCGTGCAGCAGCAGCGGCGCGGCGGTGGCCGGCTGGACGGCGGACAGGGTGACGCCGTTGTAGTACAGGTTCACCAGCCGGGCAGTGGCGCCGTCGTGGCTGGTGTTGACGCCCTGGCCGCTGAGCTGGTAGCCGCTCAGCACCGGCAGACGGCTTTCAAACATCCGGGCCAGCTCCCGGGCGTCGTTCATGGTGGCGGCCTGCATCCGGGTGACGGGCGGCTGGGTTTCCTCCGTGATGAGGCCCTCCTGCCGGTTGGCCCCCGGCGATTGCAGCAGCACCGCCGCCAGATAAATCAGGGCTGCCGCCAGCAGGGCCAGGATCATGCCGCCCAGGCGGCTGAACAGCCGCGCGCAGATTCCCTTGGGTTTGTCAGCCATGGCGCGCTCCCTTCCGCTTGCGTTTTTTCCATTCCTGGCCGGCTACACAGCCGACCAGCGACAGCAGGATGCACACAATGCCCATCTCCGGGCTTTGGTACACCGGCAGCACCAGCAGCGCCAGCCCCACGGGCCAGCATCCCGCCAGGGGATGCACACCGCCCAGGCCTGCCCAGAAGGCAAGCAGCAGGGCGCACAGGGGCAATACGGCGTACAGATGCAGCACGTACAGCGCCACCGCCGTATCCCCGTCCGCCGTCAGCATCGGCAGGGCCAGGCCCTGCAGCGCCAGGGCGGAAACAGCCAGCGCGCAGAAGCGGATCAGGGCGGTGTTTCTTTTGCGCGCGGCGCTTGCTTTGGCCATGGACGTCTCCTTCCTGGGGCGTGATACCGGATGTCTTCTTATTATACCATATTTCCGGGGCAGAACACAACCGAAAGGAGAAATATGTTACAATTTTTTTACGTTCCACCGGGTCGCGCTGCTTCACGGCTGATTGAGCCGGAAGGGGGACAAGTTTTACATTTGGAAAGCGCCGCTTTTCTTGACAGGCAATTTCAGCCGGGCTTATAATGAGCGAAATGGATACCGAAGTGAGGAACCGCGTATGAATCGCTGGGGAAAAGGACTGGGTTTTTTTGCGGCCCTGGGGCTGATCCTGCTGATGGCGTGCTCCGCGCTGGCTGCGGACACGTATTATGCTTACACCAAAACGAAGACCCCGGTGTATGCCGGGCCGTCGGAAAAGAAAAAAACGGCCCGGTCCCTGCCGGCGTATACGGTGCTGAAAATCACCCAGCGGGGTGAAAAATACTCCCGCTCCGGGGACGGCACCTATGTGCTGACGGCCAACCTGGGCTTTTTTACCACCAACCGCGCGGACGGCAAGGTGTATTACTGGAAAACGGCGCAGACCATGTACGGCACCGGCAATGAGAACCATCCCCTGAAAACCAGGCTCCCGGCCTGCACCGGGGTGAAGCCTCTGCGGATCATGCAGAATTATTTCCTGGTTTTTTATCGGGGCACCTATGGCTTCGTCCCGCGCAAGGACGCCCTGACCTCGCCCAAGACAGAAAAGATGGTGCCCATCCTGACCACCATCGGGCCCGATACGCCGCTGTACACCCTGCCGTTTTCCACCGCCGGCACCAAAACCCGGGTGACGGGGGAACAAACGGTGATCCTGGATCAGAAGTACGGCGCGTTCTATGTTTTCCCCTGGAAAAACAGCACCTATTACGTCAGGAAAAGCGACGTGGTTTCCCAGGGAACGGCGGTGGCCCCCAAGGATACGGAGGCGTTTGCCGAGCGGAAGGCGGCGCTGTACAGCGTGCCGGAGGGAAACGCGGCCAAGCGCATCGGCACCATTGAACCGGGAACGGCAGTGAAGGTGACCTACCGCATCGGCAAATTCATCCAGATCAGCGACGGGAAGAGAACGGGCTTTGCCGCCAACAGCGCGTTCGTGTATCCCGGCGGCAACGGGAAAGACCGGTATTACCTGCACCTGAACAAGGGCACCCGGACGCTGACGGTGTACCGCGCGGACGAAAACGGCGGGAAAACCAGCCGGAAGGTCCTGCAAACGGTGGTGGCCATCGGCCGTATCACCACGCCTACGCCGTCCGGACTGTTCACCCTGGGCGCCCGGGAATCCTGGCATTATTTTGGGCCCAGCTATGCGCCTTACGCCATCCAGTACACCGCGGGCCGCTATATCCACGGTCCCCTGTACCGGGGCAGAAGCTTGGATACGCTGATCCGGGCGCGGCTGGCGGACTTTGGCACCATGCACACCGGCGGCTGCATCCGCACGCCGCTGGACGACGTGAAATGGATCTATTTCCACTGCGCGGCGGGGACCACGCTGGAGGTGGTGAACGGCGCGCCGGTACTGCCCAAGCGCCCTGTTGGGAAGTAAAGGGGCATAGGCGCCGGGGGCTTCTTCAGCCCCCGGGCCCCTGAACCAGGACCCGCCGGGTCCTGGACTTCTCCTTGGCGATGCTGCACACTTGGTAAAACAAACAGTATGCGCCCGGGGCTTTTTATGTCAGCAAGAGAGCTCCCGGGCAATCAAAAAGGCTGGGGATTTCCGAGAAAACAAGCGGGCTTGTTTTTCGGGAAATCCCCAGCCTTTTCCCTGTGCGCTTGCGCACAGGCGGGCCGGCTTAGCCGGCCTGCCCGGGAACGGCAGGTTTTCGTTTCCTCTGCTACTGCGGAGCATTGTTTGAAAAGAAAGTAACACAGTATCCGAAATGGATGGGATCCGGGGAGGATCATCCTCCCCGGCGGGGTGTGGGGCAGCGCCCCAGCGTTCTCCCTGCTTCAGCGGGACATCGCTTGAAAATACAGCCATGCGGTATCCGCAGCCGGCGGCCCTTACGTATCCAGCACAGCGTCGCAAAGGGCGGCCCAGTCTTCGGAATCAAAGTACGCCTTTTCCAGGGGCAGCCATTCAGCCTGAAAGCGGCGGTACAGCCAATCGCCCCGGGCGCGGAGCCGGGCATCCTGGGTTTCGGGCGCAGTGCGCAGGAATATGCGCAAATCGTAGATGTCCCGGAACAGGGGATGCAGGGAATAAACGCCTTCCACCAGCACCAGCGGCTGCTCTTCCGGAATCAGGATCCGCTCCCGGATTATTCCGGCGTGGCAGTCGAAGACGTCGTATTGAATGGGGCGCCGGTTCCGGACGGCGTCGGCCACCTGCTCATTGAAGCGTTCATAGTGGATGTTTCCGCCGACCTGGGCAAAGCGCTGGGGTGTGCGCAGGGAGGAGGGAAGGAAAAAGTCGTCCATGGCGATCACCGGCGCGTGAAAATGTGCCGCCAGTTGAGCGGCCAGGGTGGTTTTCCCGCTGGCTGCGCCGCCCTCCAGGGCCACGATCAGCCTGTCTTTTAGCCGGCTTTCGATCAAAGCCCGTGCCGTGTCAAACGTCATGCTTCCTCCGCCATCTCCCGGATGCGCCGCACCGCCTCCTGGGTCAGGGTGCGCAGGGACAGGTCTCCCACGCCCACGATGATGTTGCTGCAATGATTCACCGGCAGCAGCAGCTTCCGCGCCGGGCTTTGGCCCACGGCCAGCGCCATCCGGGGCGTGATTTCCCCCAGCAGGGAATCGGCAATGGCGATACCGACGGGCCCGGTGATGATTTCGGCGTCCCGGGCGCAGACCGCCACCGCGTTTTCGCCGGTGGCGCCCTGATCGGCGCCGGATTTGAGCATGGCGGCGGTGGCGGCGGTATTGGTGCCGACTGCGGTGATTTCGCAGGGAATGGCGGCTTCCCGGATGGCTTCCACCAGCTGCCGGCCAATGCCGCCGCCCTGGCCGTCAATGACCAGGATGCGCAGGCTTTTCATGCGGGCGATTCCTTTCTGTTCAAAAGTGTTTTTGAAAAACCGCCGGCAGGCGATCATGGCTTGCCGACGGTTCAGAATGGATTGGGTTGCTTATTCGCCGTCTTCCGTCCGCTGGGTGCGGCGGCTGCGGCGGTGCCGGGGCACGTCCTCCACCGCTTCTTCGGTGGTTTCCTCGATGGGCGTTTCGGCTTCCTGCGGGATTTCCGCTGTTTTCTCTTCAGCGGGTTCTTCCGGGGCTGCCGTTTCCTGCTGGGGAGCGGCTTCCTCTGCCGGCTTTTCTTCCACCCGGGTTACACGGTAGCCGCTCTCGCCGTCCCAATCGGGCAGGTCGTCGGGATCGGGCAGATCCTCCGCGGCTTTCTTCAGGGGCTTAACGATGTCCTCTTCTTCGTCCGCGTGATAGTTTTCTTCCGTGCGGACGTCGATGTCTTCCAGCTCCTCGTCAGCGGGCTCGGTGTAATCCCGGCGTTCGCCCAGCTCCAGGTGATCATAGGCGGCGTTGGATTTGGCCTTTTTGTACAGCCGCACGATGCTGCTGACCAGGAACAGCACGAAGGCTACGCCGAACAGGCCGCCGATCACGGCGCCGGCCGTCAGCAGGGCGCCGCGGGCCTGGCCCAGCATGGGATCCGCCGGCACGGGGGTCACCAGCGCAGGCGGCGCCACGGTGACCACGGGCACCTGGGTAGGCGCGGCGGTGGGCTGGGCGAACACGATCTGCACGGTGTTGGAATCAAAGGTGACGGTGTTCTTCAGCGCGTCCTTGACGGAGGCGGTGAAGCGGAATTTGCCGGCCTGGGAGATGCGCACGTCCCGGGTAATGACGGCGTTGGCGCCGGGTTCCAGGGACGGGATGGTGTAGATGGTGGTAGCGCCGTGGGAAATAATGATCTTTTCCGCCTTGACGTTGCTGTTGTTGGTCACCGTCAGGTGGAAGCGCACGTCGGCGGGAATGGCGGGAACGGTGGTTTGATCCGCCGCCAGATCCAGCGTCAGGTGCATGGATTTTTCCGGGTCATAGACGCCGATGGTCAATTCCCCCGCGCTGAGGGTGCGGGTTTCGCCGGTGTTGTCCGGCAGGCTGGCGGTCACCTTGAAGGTGGTGGGCTCTTTCAGGATGAACTGCTTTTCTTCCGTTACGGTGGCCCCGGCGGGAATGGACAGGTTCGTCAGGATCTCGCCTTTTTTGTCGTCCACCACTTTGACGTTGCGGTAGGACACGTTGCCGCTGTTGGTGAAGGTGACGACCAGCGTGGCGGCGTCCCCGATGTTGACGCCGGCCGTGGGGGAGGACAGGGAGATTTTCAAATTGGGCTTGGCCAGGGGAATGACCGCCTCGTCCACCTTCTGGGTGATGGTGCGGGTGGTGCCTTTGGCCTTGTAGGTAATGGTGGCGCTGCTGGACAGGTCCGCGTTGCCCATCCGGGAGGTAAAGGTCAGGGTGGCGCGCTGGTTGGCGCCCAGGGATTTTATCGTCTGGGCGGTTTTGGAGATGTGCTCCTTCACCCGGATGTCGGTCAGCTCAATGTTGCCGCTGTTGTACAGCTCGTACACCACGGAGGCCTGGCCGCCGGAGCGGACCACTTCGGGGTTGATGGTGCGGCTGACGGCCAGGGTGACCTTTTCGCCGGCGGCTTCGATGCGGGCCACGGCCTTGCGCTCGAAATTCACCACTTCGCCGTTGTCGTCCATGGAGTATTTCAGCAGGTAGGCGAATTCGCCGGCGTCCAGCTGGGCCTGGGTCACGCGCCAGGTGCCTTCCCAGGTGCGGAAAGCGCCGGCGGACAGGGTATAGCTGCCCTGGTTGCCGAAGCCTTTGACCACGTTGCCGGCGGGATCATAGAGCGTGACGGGGTACATCATATCCTCAGAGGAGGTGTTGGCCACCCGCAGGGAAACCGTCACATCCCCGGGCTCGGTCAGCGCCTTGGGGGTAACCTGGATGGTAAAATCCACCGGATCCCCCTCCGCCAGCGCCGTCGTGCCCATGGCCAGCAGGAGCGCCATAATCAGAGCCAGCAGCCCTGCGATTCCAATCAGTTTACGACGGGCAAACATCATTGCCCCTCCCTCCTTCCCGGGCCGCAGTTTTCTGCGCCGGGACATAAATATCCACTTTGTTCATTTTAGAACAAGAAAGCCTTTGTGTCAAGCAAAGGACGAATTTTCCTGGCTCAAATGGGCCGGATTTTCCATTTTTTTTGAATTTTTTACCGTTTTTCCGTCACGGAAGGGCAAAATTCAGCGCGTCGTCCATTTCCGGCACGTTTACGTAGGATTGGGGAACCTCGCCCACGATGATGGATTCGGCAATGAGCACCTGGCCTTTCAGATCTACCTGTTTGGCGCCGCCGGGAATGACCAGCCGCGCCTGGGCGTGCAGGGACAGGAAGATTTTGTGGCGGCTCTGGTTGATGCCGGCGGACTCGAACTCGGTGGAAAAGGCGGCGGACACCGCGCTGACCGGCACAATGCGCACCGGAATCTGCGGCCCCAGGACGGACAGAAAGGGGATGCCCAGGGCGGCGCCCAGCGGGATGGAAACGCTTTGGGCGTCGGCGCTTTGCAGCCGCTTTTGCGCCTCGATGGCCGTCAGGGTGGCCAGCTCGTTCATCCGCACAGCGTTGGCCTGCAGCATGGTGACGCGGCCGGCGCTGTCGGTGCGGACGGCGATCATGTCCTCATAGGGAATGGGGCCGCCCATGGTGTCCCGTACGGCCTCGCTGATGTATTACCGCCATGGCCTCAGCCCAGGCGTGGGCCATGGCCAGAATCACTTTTTCCAGGTTTTTCTCCAATAGCAGAAAAACAAGCACAAGCGCTGCCGGGATCTGCAGCGCCATGCGCAATGCGAGCCGCCGTCGGGTCCTGACGCATTCCGTCCGCTTCATGGCGTTCCCTCCCGGGAAAGCCTATGCTGCAAAACATGCGCCGTATGACGGGAAAAATCAGATCAGCTGCCGGATGGCCCGGGCCACGCCGTCGTGGTCGTTGTCGTCGGTGATGAAATCGAAGCGGCGGCGGATGTCCTCCGGCGCGTTTTGCATCACCACCGGCCGGCCCACGGCATTCAGCATGTCCAGGTCGTTGTAGTTGTCGCCCAGGGCGATGGCCTCCCGGGGATCGATGCCCAGATGGCTGCACAGCCGGCGCACCGCGAAGCCCTTGCTGACGCCGCCCACCATGATCTCCAGCATCATTTCGGAGGAGCGCACGATGCTCAGGCGCGGGAAGCGGGCTTTCATCCGGCGTTCAATTTCGGGGGAAGCGGCGGGGTTGCAGATACACAGGATCTTGTAAAACGTCTGTTCCCGGGGCCATTGTCCCAGGGGCAGGTTTTGGGCCTGCAGTTCCACGATGGCTTCTTCCATGGCCACCTTGGGGTCGGAGCGGTCCCGCACCAGCCAGTCGGCGGCGGAGTACAGGCTCCAGGCCATGTCGAAGCGGTTCTCTTCCGCAAATTCGATGATTTCCCGGGCCTGTGCCAAATCCATGCCCTGACTGTGCAGCACGTTTCCGTCCCGGTCCAGGATCAGCGCGCCGCTGAAACAGATCAGCGGGCCGGAAAAGCCGTTTTTCCTGCGGATGGGCTCAATGGCCGCGGGGCTGCGGGCGGATACCAGGGTGAAGGGAATGCCCTTGCCGTCCAGGGCCAGGATGGCGTCCCGGGTGCGGGGAGTCACCTGGTGGGCGCTGTTGAGCAGGGTGCCGTCAATATCGCTGAATACCGCTTTGTACATGGCGCCTCACATCCAGCTGTCGAATTTCTGCACCAGGTCGTCGTTGCTGTCGGTTTTTTCCAGCATGGAAAGCAGCTGGGCCAGGCTTTCCTCGGGGGAGAGGCCGCTGAGCATGGCGCGGATTTTGCCGGCCACGTCCGTTTCCTTTTCGTCCAGCAGCAGCTCCGATTTCCGGTTGAAGGCGGCCAGGGGGTCAAAGCCCACGCTGCCCAGGCCGGTCAGGCGCAGTTCCATGTTGGCTGCGCTTTCGATTTCCTCCAGTACGGCGTCGTCCAGGGCGCTGCCCGTTTCGGCGAAAGCGATCACCGTCAGGGTGCCGGCTTCCCGGGTGTTCCGGGCTGCGCCGAAAAACTTCTTGGGCCGCAGCATGGCGCCGGCAGCCAGCCCGCTGGCCAGGGTGCGCGCTGTGGCGGGCACGTTCTGGTTGCAGATCCGGGCCATCCGGGTCAGGCTGTCCAAAAGCAGCACCACGTCCCGGCCGTCCTCCACCAGACGCTGGGCCTGCTCGATGCACAGGTCGAATACCCGCGCCTGGACTTCCGGGCTCTGGTCGAAAGTGGTGGCGATGACTTCCGCCTTCAGGGCTTCCCGGATCTCGGTCACTTCTTCAGGCCGCTGATCCACCAGCAGCACCTTCACCTGGGCCTTGGGGTAGTTGCGGCATATGGCGGCAGCCAGCTTTTTCATCATGCCGGTTTTGTCCGCCTTTCCCGCGCAGGGGATCAGGGCGCGCTGGCCAAAGCCGATGGGGGAGAGCAGGTCGATGAGCCGCAGGGCCGCGTCCTGGCTGCGGCCGGACAGGTTGATGCGCTTGCGGGGATAGACCGCGGTAAAGTTTTCAAAGTAGGGGCGGTCCTTGGTTTCCTCGGCGCTGCGGCCGTTGATTTCGGTGATGTACAGCATGGCCGTGTAGCGGTCGTTTTCCCGCTGGGGCCGGGTTTTGCCCTGGACGAAATCCCCGGTGCGCAGGGCGAACCGGCGGATCTGGGCGTTGGAAATATAAATGTCCTTTTTGCCGGCCACCCGGGTGCGAAGCACGCCGTAGCCGTCCGGGTGCATTTCCAGCACGCCTTCGCCGTCGCTGACGTCGCCGCCGGTCAGCAACTCGGGCAGGGAGGGGCCGGGCGCGGGGGCCTGCGCCGCATAGGCGGGGCGGGTGTACATCTGCTCCCGGGGTTCCTGGTAATCCTGGTGGTAGGCGGGCCGGTAATCCTGCACGGCGGGCTGCTGGGGCTCCGCGGCGGACTGCTCCGGCCCGAAGCGCTGGGGATAGGAGGGCGCGGGCCGGGCGGAGGCCTGCTGCGGCGCGGGAGCGTAGGTGCGCTGCTGCGGGGCGGCAGGCTGCGGGGTCCGCGGCGCGCCCCAGGTATTGTTCTGCGGACGCTGGTAGGACGGCGACGCGTTCTGATAAGGCCGGGGATTGTGCCAGGCGCGGGAACCCTCCATGGTAAAGGCGGGAGCCTTGGCGGAAATGGTGCTCAGGGAGGAAGCGCCGGCAGGCGTGGCCCCGGGGCGGGCGGCAGGCTGCTGCGCGCGGGGATTGGGGGTCAAAACTGGCACATCCTCATCCTCCGATTCATCATCGGTGATCAGCGTGGCACTGCGGATGGGCCGGGAGACGGGCCGGGGCGCTTCGCTGGCGGCAGAGGCGCTTTCCGCCTCCGCCAGCTTTTCGATAATGCCTTGCTTGTTGATGCCGGCGCCCAGCTTGACGCCCATTTCCTTGGCGACCTTGCGCAGCTCTACCACGGACATTTTTTCGAATTTTTCGCTCATCGGATCCTCCTGCTTGCTTCGTGAAATCATACGGAAAGAAAAGCGGCGGTTGCTTTGGGGCCGGATGAAGAACAGGCTTATATCGCGCGGGGGCGTGCTTGTTTTTTCATCAGATCATGTCAGACCTCAATTCCTGTTTTGTGACGGATTTCTTTTCTGCCGCAAACCATTGGTGCGTCAATTATAACAGATTTTTTTATCCATTTCAATCTTTTTTCCTGAATTCGTAAAGCTTCGTGAAAATTCGTTGAATTTGTATTCAATTTTCACGGATATTGAATTCATTTGCCCACGCAGAAACGGGAAAAAATATCGTCCATCAGTTTTTCGTCCACCTGCTCGCCGGTGATGCGCCCCAGGGCGGCCAGGGCGCTTTGCAGGTCGATCACGGCCAGGGACACATCCTCGCCGGCGCGGCAGACTGCGGCGGCGGAGCGCAGGGAGGCGGCTGCTTCCCGGGCCAGGGCCATGTGGCGCTGCTGGGTCAGGGCGCTTTCGCCGGCGCCGGCGCCGAAGGCGGCCACCCGCTTTTCCAGTTCCGCCAGGCCTTCGCCCGTGACGGCGGATACGGTCACGGCGCCGGGAAAGTCGCCGGGACGCAGGACGGTGGGTTGGTCCCACTGGTTCAGCACGATGATGCGGGGGGCGTTTTCCGTTTCCTTCAGCAGCGCCCGGTCCTCCTCCGTCAATTCCTCCCGGGCGTTGAGCACGGTCAACACCGCGTCGGCCCCGGCGATGGCCCGGCGGGCCCGCTCCACACCGATCTGCTCAATGGCGTCGGCGCTGTCCCGAAGCCCGGCGGTGTCGGAAAAATGGACCCGCAGCCCGTCGATGAGCACGTCGGCGCGGATGATGTCCCGGGTGGTGCCGGGAATGTCGGTCACGATGGCCCGCTCCTGGCGGGCGAAGGCGTTGAGCAGGCTGGATTTGCCCACGTTGGGCCGTCCGCACAGCACCGCCTCGATGCCGTGCTCGGCAATGCGGGCGCCCCGCTCGTCGCAGGCCTTTTCCAATTGCTCCGCCAGGCGCAGGGCGCCGCTTTCCAGGTCACCGGCCGCTTCTTCAAACGTAATTTCCTCGGGATAATCCAGCGCGGCGGCCGCCCCGGAAAGCAGGGTGATCATCCGGGCCTGGGCGTCGCGGATAAAGGCGCTGACGCCGCCGTCCAGCTGCCGCACCGCCGCCCGGGCCGCCCGGCTGGAGTCGGCGGCGATCAGGTTCATCACCGCTTCGGCGCGGCTCAGGTCAATGCGGCCGTTCAGGAAGGCGCGCCGGGTGAATTCCCCCGGCTCCGCCGCCCGGATGCCCAGGCGGTACAGGGACTGCAGCACGCTGCGCGCGGCCCATTCGCCGCCGTGCAGGTGGATTTCCGCCACGTCCTCCCGGGTGTAGGACTGGGGAGCGCGCATCAGGACGGCCATGCATTCATCCAGGGTTTCCCCCTGATCCACGATATGGCCGTAATAAAAGCGATGGCTTTCGAAGTCCCGCCGGGGAACGAACAGGGCTTTCAGCGCGTTTTCGGCTTCCGGGCCGCTGACGCGCACGATGGCGATGCCCCCTTCGCCCGGCGCGGTGGCCAGGGCGGCGATGGTATCCTTTTCCTCAAAGCGCATGGTCCTGATCCTTCCGATCTTCGTTCTTTTTCACGCTGCGGGGCAGCCGGCCGTGGAAGGCGGTGAAGGCGTCGCTGCTTTCCACGGTCAAATCGCCGCCGGCCTGCCGCATGGTTTCCCGGGCGATGAACAGGCCCATGCCGCGGCCTTCGCCCTTGCCGGACACGCCGGCCTCAAAAATGGCGCTCTGTTTTTCGGGGGGGATGGCGGGGCCGTTGTTTTTCACGGTGAAGGAAAAGCCCTTCACATCCTCCGCCAGCTCCAGGTACAGCGTGGGGTTTTCGACGCCGTTCAGGGCGTCCAGGGCATTGTCGATCAGGTTGGAAATCACCCGGCACATTTCCCAGGCGGGCAGGGGCAGGCTGTCCCAGGCGGCGTGGACGGACAAGTCCACCTTCACGCCCTTTTGCTCCGCTTCGCCCACCTTGGCCCGCAGCAGGGCGTTCACCGGCGCGCAGGCTGTTTTCAGCGTGCGGCTCACCTGCTGGATGTCGCCGTACACCTGGGCGATATACCGGTTGGCTTCGCTGTATTCGCCCATTTCGATCAGGCTGTACACCACCTGCAAGTGGTTCAGGAAATCGTGCCGCTGGGCGCGCAGGGCGTGGTTCAGGTCCGTCATTTGGGACACGGTTTCGTCCAGCCCCTGCAGCTTGAAGCCCATTTTCCGGGCGCGGACCGCTTCCCGGATGTCCATAAACGCGCCCCAGGACACCACCGTGGCCAGGGTGATCACAATGATGTTGCCCACTGGCCCGCGCAGGGACGGATTATAATCTTCCATTAAAATCAGCACGGCCAGCGCCACAGCCGCCACGATCTGCAGCGCGTTGATGACGATGGAGTACAGGGCCGCTTTGTTCAGGTTCAGCTGCGGTTTCATGCGTCTGTCTCCTTTCGCGGGGCGTCCGCCCCGCTTTGTCCGGTATGGTTGAGCTTTGGCTTTGACCGGTCAGGCTTTTTCCACGATTTTGATGTTTTCCGCCTGGATCAGGGGCGTCAGGACTTCCCGGGCCCGGGCGGCGTTTTCCACCCACATGCTGCGGGGGGACAGCAGGGTGATGCCCTCCTGGGGCAGATTGATGAACACCGGAATGCCGCCTTTCATGGCGCTGAGCAGATCCTGCACCGGGCTCATCTGCTCCCTGTTCAGGCGCAGGTACAGCTTCACCGGTGCGTCCTTGGCGGTCTGGGCGTCGGTGCGCATGTCCTTTTTGGGTTTTTGCCCCAGGGGTTCTACCGTATCCACCAGCAGCTTGGGGTCCTCATCCTCCCGGACGGAAAGCCGGCCCGTTACCAGAACGGCCTGGTCGGCCCCGCATTTGCGGCCATACTGCTCCCAGACCCGGGGAAACAGCATACATTCCACCTGGCCCGTCTGATCCTCCAGGGTAAAGAAGCCCATCATGGCCCCTTTCTTGGTGGCTTTGGCGTGGCTTTCGGTGATGATGCCGCCCATGGCCACGCGCTTGCCGTCCTCCGACAATCCTTTGTCCTCCCGGTCGGCGTATTCCGCCAGGACGGCGGTGTTCACGGGCAGCTTTTCCAGCTCCCGGGCATATTCATCCAGGGGATGAGCGGAGCAGTAGACCCCGGTCATTTCCTTTTCCTGGGCCAGCAGCTCCTTCAGGGGGTATTCCGGCAGCGGCGGATAGGTTTCCTCTGTGCGCATGGCTTCGGCGGGCTGGCCGAAATCAAACAGGGAAACCTGGCCGCTGACGATCTGTTTGCGCTGGTTCATCTGGGAATCCACGGCGCTTTCAAACACCGCGATGCATTGCTGCCGGTGGGCGCCCAGGCCGTCGAAGCAGCCGGCCTTGATCAGGCTTTCGATGGCGCGCTTGTTCACATCCTCCCCGCTGACACGGCGGCAAAAATCGAAAATGTCCCGGTACGGGCCGTGGTTGAAGCGGTCCCGCACGATGGCTTCCACCGCCTTTTCGCCCACGTTTTTCACGCCGCCCATGCCAAAACGGATGCCGCGTTTTCCGTCCGGCATTTCATCCACCGTAAACGCCCAGAAGGAGGAATTGATCCGGGGCGGCAGGATGGGGATGCCCTTCTGGCGGCAATAGTAAATGTAGGTGGAGATCTTGGCGCTGTTGCCGGTGACGGAATTCATCAGCGCCGCCATGAATTCGGCGGGATAGTGGTATTTCAGGTAGCCCGTCTGCAGGGCCACCACGGCGTAGCAGGCGGCGTGGGGCTTGTTGAAGGCGTAGGAGGCGAAGGCGGTCATTTCGTCAAAGATGGATTCGGCCACCGGGGCGCTGACGCCCTTCGACACGGCGCCGGGAATGTGTTCCTCGGCGTTGCCGTACACAAAGTTCTGCCGTTCTTTGGCCATCACGTCTTTTTTCTTTTTGGCCATGGCCCGGCGCACCAGGTCGCTGCGGCCGTAGGAGTAGCCGGCCAGGTCCCGCACGATCTGCATCACCTGCTCCTGGTACACCATGCAGCCGTAGGTGACGTCCAGAATGGGGGCCAGCAGCGGCGTTTTGTACTGCACTGTTTCCGGGTGCTGCTTGCCCCGGATGTAGCGGGGAATGGATTCCATGGGCCCCGGACGGTACAGGGAAATGGCGGCGATGATGTCTTCAAACGTGCGGGGGCGCATGTTGGTCAAAAAGGTGCGCATGCCGCCGCCTTCCAGCTGGAACACCCCGTCGGTGTCCCCGGCGCAGATCATGTCGAACACGCCGGGATCGTCCATGGGGATTTCCTCGGGCTTCAGCTGAACGCCCCGCTTGGCGATCATGTCCAGCGTGTCCCGGATCACGGTCAGCGTGCGCAGGCCCAGGAAGTCCATTTTCAGCAGCCCCAGCTTTTCGATGATGCCCATGGGGTACTGGGTGGTGATCACTTCGTCGTTTTTCTGCAAGGGCACATAGCAGGTGGCGGGCTCCCGGGTGATCAGCACGCCGGCGGCGTGGGTGGAGGCGTGGCGCGGCATGCCCTCCAGGGTCATCGCCGTGTCGATCAGGCGCTTTACCCGGGGGTCGTTATCGTACATGTCTTTCAGGTCCTTGCTCTGGCTCATGGCCTTGTCCAGCGTCATATCCAGCGCCATGGGCACCGCCTTGGCCACCTGGTCCACGTCGGCATAGGAATAGCCCAGCACCCGGCCCACGTCCCGGATCACGCCCCGGGCGGCCATGGTGCCGAAGGTGATGATCTGGCATACGTGGTCGTGGCCGTATTTCCGGGCCACGTAGTCGATCACTTCCTGGCGGCGCTCGTAGCAGAAATCCACGTCGATATCGGGCATCGACACCCGCTCCGGATTCAGGAAGCGCTCAAAGAGCAATTGATATTTCAGGGGATCCAGCATGGTGATATTCAGGCAGTAGGCCACGATGCTGCCGGCGCCGCTGCCGCGGCCCGGGCCCACCATGATGCCGTGATCCTTGGCGTACTTGATAAAATCCCACACGATGAGGAAGTAATCCACATAGCCCATCTGGGTGATGACGCCCAATTCGTATTCCAGCCGCTGCCGGGCCGCCTGATCGTCGGGGGCGTAGCGGACGGAAAAGCCCTCCTCGCACAGCCTGCGCAGCATACTTTCGGCGGTTTCGCCCGCCGGCACGTCGTACCGGGGCAGATGCACCGTGTGGAAGTCAAAATCCACCTGGCAGCGATGGGCAATTTCGTTGGTGCGCTGGATGGCGTCGTCCAGATCGGGGAACAGGGCGCGCATTTCCGCTTCGCTTTTCACGTACAGCTCCTGGGTGTGCTGCCGCATGCGCTGGTCGTCCTCCAGGGTTTTGCCCATCTGGATGCACATCAGCACCTCCTGGGCGTCGGCATCCTCCCGGCGCAGGTAGTGGCAGTCGTTGGTCGCCACCAGCGGCACCCCGGTTTTCCGGCTCATGTCAATCAGCCGGGGCAGCACCGTTTTTTCCTCAATCAGGCCATGGTCCATCAGCTCGATGTAGTAGTGATCCGGGCCGAACAGCTCCGCCATGTCGCGCACGTATTTTTCCGCGTCGCCGTAGCGCTCGTCCAGCAGCATTTTGGGCAGATCGCCGGAAATGCAGGCGGACAGGGCGATGATCCCTTCGTGATGGGCGCGGATCAGGCGGTAATCCATCCGGGGACGGTAGTAAAACCCCCGGGTGTAGGCTTCGCTGACCAGGTACATCAGGTTCCGGTAACCCGTTTCGTTTTCACACAGCAGGATCAGGTGGCTGTATTCCCGGGACAGGGAGCGCTTGTCCTCCATGTCGGGGCACACATAGGCTTCGCATCCGATCACCGGGTGAATGCCTTCCGCCTGGCAGGCCATGTAGAATTCCACCGCGCCGTACAGCACCCCGTGGTCGGTGATGGCGCAGGCGTCCATGCCCAATTCTTTGACGCGCTTTACCAGATGCTTGATCCGGCACGCGCCGTCCAGCAGGCTGTATTCCGTGTGCAGATGCAGATGCGCGAACGCCATCTTTCTCCCTCCTGTGCAGATGTGTACAAGAAAACACTTTATTATACCGCATTTTCCCCGGATTGTAAACGGAAAGGCTTTTGAACCGCCGCGAAACAATGCCGATCTTACTTGATCAACAGCGAAGGGCGCGCTTTCCGCCGTCTGGCAGGCGATGAAAAGCGCACCCTTCCGTTTCATAAGCCGGGATTGTTTACAGAGCGTCTTTCGGGCAGTTCCTTACGCACTCCATGCATAAGATACATTCCGTTCCGTTTTCCCGTTTCCTTGAATTATCGGTTACGTCCACATTCATGGGGCAAACCCGTTTGCATTTTCCGCAGGAGATGCACTTTTCCTTGTCGCATTTTACACGAAACAGAGAAAAATAACTCATCGGCTTCAGGAAAACCGTAATCGGACAGATGTATTTGCAGAAAGCCCGGTTGTCCCGCAAGGCGAAGGCCAGGATGATCCCAACCGCATAATACAGGATGTTGCCGACAATAAACGCCCAGAACATGATCCGCTCCATGTTTCCCGCGTGCGCAAGGAACAAGGCAGCAACAAAGATGAGCGCAGCCGCAAAGGTGATATACCGGATCCACCCCAGTTTTTTTCGCGGCTGTTTTGGTACCTTATAAGGCAGGAAATCCAGCACCATGGCCGTCCAGCAGGCATATCCGCACCAGCCGCGCCCGAAAATCAGCGGCCCAAAGATCTTGGCCACGGCATAATGGATGGTGGCCGCCTCAAACACGCCGGTGAACAGATAATACCAGAAGCCCTCGATCTGCATGTTTTCGTTGCAGATCAATCCGAGATAGACCAGCATGTACAGACCGACAAGCAGCTGAACAACGCGCCGGGCATGCCTGTATTTCTTGATAAACAGGAAAACGCCCAGCGAAACGGACAGGCCGATGTAGCTGAAATTGAACAGATAGAACAGGTTGCCTTTTGTCAGCCATAAGGTAATGGCGATCGACTCAAATACGACCAGTATCATGATCGGGAATGTGTATTTCTTCATCGCTGTATCTCCATGAATTCCGTTTTTCCGTTGGTTCATTCAGCAGAGTCTATTTTCTTTTCTTTATCATTCTGACGATGGAGACCGGTGTGCCAAGATTCCATTGTTTTTTGCGCCCATCGAATTCAAAACCGTATTTGCGGTAAAAAGAAATAGCCCTCTCATTTTTTTCAAGCACCCACACAAAGACCGTGTTATATTCTTCCAGCCGGGAAAAGGCTTCATTCATCAGTCGATATCCTATTTTCCGGCCATAATATGCTGAAAGGACATAAATGGCCACCACCTCTCCTGCATTCGGCAGGTCTTCATCTCTCGACGGACCATATACCGCAAAGCCCACAACTTTCTCTTGATCCTTTGCGATCAGCGTATTTTCCGGGAACTGCCGCGCACGTGCGGTCGTAGCCGCTACCGTCATCGAATCAAGGTATCTGTCACATACAATGCCCCTGTAAGCTTCCTGCCAGGAAGTGCAGTGCACATATCCCCTTCCGCACAGCTCCTCATCCGTTTCAGCCGGCTTAATGCATATGGAGTCCTTTATTTCTTCCATGAAAATAGAACCCTCCCCGAAAATTCAGTTTCTTCGCCGTTTTCAGTCTCTCAAAAAAACCGATTGGCTGCATCAAAGCCAGTATATCACACCAAAGCGTGTCCGGCAACCTGCAAGAAAGGGCTTTCCGCCGGCTGCCGATCATGGCTGTCCGCTATATCCGGATGGAAGAAAGCTTATTTCACCCGTACAGGATTCTTCCGGATTAAAGCCGTTGAAAAGCCGGACCCGGTTTTTTATGATTTCATCCCGGAAAGGGGCTTTTGACCCCTTGCTTTTTGGCGGTTTGCCCGGTCAAGCCGCTTTTTTGAGGAAAGGAAAAATAAATTTGTAAAAAACGGATGGAAAAGCAGGATTTTTTTCCATCACGGCGAATACAGACAGCAGAGAGAGGAAAAAGAAGAAAAAGCGGGCGGCGGGGCGCCGTCCAAGCATATGACGAGAGGAGTTGTTCCCATGAAAACCACCATTACCGCCAAGAACATGGTCGTGACGCCGGGCATCACCAACCGCATCACGAAAAAGACCGCTGCCATGGAGCGCTACCTGAAGCCGGATACGGAAATGTTCGTGCGCCTGCGCAAGGAAAGGGACGAGCGCATCTGTGAAATCACCGTGCCCATCAACGGGGTCACGCTGCGGGCCGAATCTTCCAGCAAGGACAACCTGTTTATGTCCATCGACTCCGCCCTGGCCAAACTGGAGCGGCAGATCCTGCGTCACCGCACCAAGCTGGAAAAGCGGCTGCGGGAAGGCGCCTACAAGGAAGAAACGCCCGAATTCATCGAGGACATCAGCGCCTACGGCACCGGAGAGCGCCAAATCGTCCGCACCAAAACTTTCCCGGTCCGTCCCATGGCTGTGGAGGACGCCATTTTGCAGATGGAACTGCTGGGCCACAGCTTCTTCGTTTTCGTGAATATCGAAACGGAGCGCACCAACGTGCTATATTTAAGGAAGGACGGCAACCTGGGCCTGATGGTGCCGGAAAACTGATTCCATATTTATCCTTATTTTTCAGCGGAGCCATGCCGTCAGGCATGGCTCCGCTGGGTTTGGAACCGGCGATACGGAAGAATCGGGAAAGGGAAAGAGGAACATGAGAATGAAGCGGCTTTGGAGTCTGCTGTGTCTGCTGCTGGTCCTGACAGGATTAGCGTCTGAGGCTCAGGCGGAGTTTTTCGACATTACTTCCGCGGACGTGGACAAAGACGGCTGGTACACCATTGCCTGGAACGACACCATCGGAAACGGGCCGTTCAATGTGTATTACCAGTATTGGAATGAAGCGGCCAATGAAGGGCAGATGAGCTGGCTTATCGGGGAAGCGGTCAGGGAAAGCCGTTTCCAGTTCACCACGTTGATTCCGGGGGCCAGTTACCGGCTGATAGTTCGGGACAGCGACGGCAATTTCGGCTACATGATCGCCCGGATCCCCGGCGGCGAACCGTTTGAAACCAGCCAGAAAAGCAAAGCGACTGTGTACCTGAAATACAAGACCAAGCCCGGGAAAAAGGATTCCGATGCAAAACGGGACACCAAAAAGAGCGTGGCCGCCATGATGAAGAACATGAAAAAAGGCTATGAATACGGCCTGGAGCTGCGCGTCAAATATACCACCAAGGGTAAAAAGACCACCAGGCACAACGGCGTGGCGTCGATCTGCGCGCCGGACGGCTTCATCGCCTCCCAGGGCGTTTCGCAGTTTCCCGTCAGCAAAAGGAAGGGGGATACGGCGTATATCCGCTATGTTTTCCCCGATTTCTTCCGTACCCTGTATACGCGCGAAGAAGGAATCCCCACGGGGCAATACACGGTCAAATTGTATCTGGACGGACAGGCGTTTCTGGAAACCGCCTTTACCCTGAAAAAGTAACGTCCTGCTGGCGGACAGAAAAAAGAGCTGCTTATGCAG
>CACYGB010000016.1 GCA_902773895.1 uncultured Eubacteriales bacterium | reverse complement strand
CGCCGCTTCACCCGGGATGACATCCGCAGCATGACGGAGCAGCTTTCCGACCAGGAAGAATACGGCCTGATCCTGCGGGCCAAGGGCATCCTGCAGACGCCCGACGGCGACTGGTTCCAGTTTGACTACGTGCCCGGCGAACTGCAGCTGCGCGACAGCACCCCGGATTATGCCGGCCGGCTGGTTGTGATCGGCACCAACATCGACGAAAAAGCGCTGAAGGCGCTGTTCCATGTGTAAGCTATGAAATCAACACAGAAAATTGCCGGCGTGTACATTGTGACCGGCTTCATTGAAAGCGGCAAAACCTCCCTGATCCACAGCATGCTGGAGGACAAGAATTTCACCCAGGGCGTCAAAACCCTGATCATCAGCTGCGAAGAAGGCATCGAAGAATACAACGAGGATCTGCTGAAGGAATCCAACTGCACCCTGTTCTGCCTGGACACCAAGGATGAATGGAACTACGAAAACCTGGTGAAAATGGACGCGCAGGTGCAGCCGGAACGCGTCATCATCGAATACAACAGCATGTGGGGCATCGACCACCTGGGCAGCGTGGAAATGCCCGGGCTGTGGCGCGTGGTGCAGGTGATCACCACCGTGGACGCCACCACCTTTGAAAACTACATGGCCAACGTGCGCATGATGATGACCGACCCCATGAAGGAAGCGGACCTGGTGCTGTTCAACCGCTGCACCGACGATATGCCCAAGTCCCAGTGGCGCCGCACCATCCGGGCCTTGAACCCCAACGCCAATATCCTCTTCGAGGCCAACGACGGCTCCTCCGACGACGGTGTGGCGGACGAGGACCTGCCCTACGATATGAAGGCGGACGTCATCGACATAACCGACGAGCAGCTGGGCATCTTCTACGTGGATTCCCTGGATCATCCGGACCGCTATGACGGCAAAACCGTCCGCTTCGTGGGCCAGCCCTTCCAGGACAAGGCCATGCCCCAGGGCTTCTACCTGTTCGGCCGGCTGGCCATGACCTGCTGTGCCAACGACGTGGCGCCGGTGGGCTGGGTCACCCAGGGCACGCTGAAGGCCGTTTCCCGGCATTTTTACCGGCTGACCGCCCGCTGCGAAAAGAAAACCAACGGGAAGGAATCGGTGCTGATGCTGGTGGAACTGAAAACGGAGCCCGCGCCGCGTCCCCGGGACCGTTACCTGACCTTCAACTGACCAACCCGCCGCCAGCCCTTCGGGCCGGAGCAGGCGATTTCCGGGCAAATCAAAAGCCTTTGCGGATTCGTTATCCGCAAAGGCTTTTTTGCTTTGCAGCCCGTCAATAGAAGAACAGGCCCTCCGCCGTCATATATTCCACATATTCTTCGATGTCCTGGTCAAGATCCAGATCCGCATCCGGGGCCGTCATGTGGTTGGCGGCAAGCACTTCATCCTTCAGCGCCGCGCCGTCCGGAGCCTGGGCCGTGCCGTCCTTTTTGGCAAACAGGGCAAAATACGTACCGCGCACCACGGGCATGTCGCATTCCCCGGCGCAGGGCAGATCGGGATACGCCGCGGTGCGTTCCTTTGTCAGGGCGCCCAGCACCACGTATCCTTCCTCCTCCAGTTCGGCCGCCTGGGCAGCGCTGGCCACGAAAACATATTCACCGCCGCCGATGCTGTCCAGTTCCTCCGCTTCATCCACAAACATTTCGGAATCGAAGGTGTATTCGTTCATCAGCAGCATGGCCGCGTAATCGGCGTTGGTGGCCTGGAAGGAGCGCATGATCTTCAGGCCGTATTCATTGGCTTCCAGATAGGCTTTCATATCCGCCAGGGTTTTCATGTTCGCCTGCTCCGCCGTTTCGGCGCTGCAAACCAGGTACAGCGCGCTCTGCGCCAGCGGCAGCGCCAGGCGGACGTCGGTTTTCACATCACAGTCGGAATAGCCCTGCAGGGATTCGATCACTTCCTGCTGGGTCAGCAGCGCCAGGGCGTTTCCGTCCTTTGCCACGGCATCCAGGGCCGCCATGCGGGAATCCTGAATGGAGATTTCCAAATCCAGTCCGTCCAGCAGCGCCGCATCCTCCTGGGTGCAGTACACCGTTTCCCCCAGCGCGGCCAGCGGCAGCAGCGCCAGCACAAGCACCAGCATCACGATTTTTTTCATATTTTTTCCTTCCTTTCTTCAAAAGCGGAAATAGATGAAGGGATTATAAGTGGAGCCCATCAGCAGCCCCACGGACAGATAATAAACGATCACGGCGAACGCGCCGCTGACGAAGGGATACCAGCGCTTGCCCTCCGCCCTGCCGCGGATCCACTCCGCCCAGGGCAGACAGCCCACCACGGCCGGCAGCAGCCAGAACGTGTTTTCCAGCACGCCCGCCTGGCCGGACAGATACGCCCCCAGCCCGGCAAAGGGCGCCGTAAACAGGGAACCCATGAAGGAAAGGATGGCCGGCACGCTTTCCAGACGGAAAATGACCCAGCCCAGCAGCACCAGCAGCAGGGTAATCATTCGCCGCAAAATGCCGGGCACCTTCTTGAGCACGCCGTCCAGCACATATTTTTCCAGCATCAGCAGGATGCCGTAATACACGCCCCACAGCACGAAATTCCAGCTGGCCCCGTGCCACAGGCCCGTCAGCATCCACACGACCAGCAGATTCAGGATATTGCGCGCTGTTCCCCGGCGGCTGCCGCCCAGGGGAAAATACACATAATCCCGGAACCAGGTGGAAAGGGAAATGTGCCACCGCCGCCAGAAATCCGTAATGGACTCCGCCATATAGGGATAGCGGAAGTTTTCGGAAAAATGGAAGCCGAAAAACCGGCCCATGCCGATGGCCATGTCGCTGTAACCGGAAAAATCAAAGTAGATCTGCAAGGCGTAGGCGACGGCGGCCAGCCAGGCCGTACCCGCCGGCAGCACCGCCGCGTCAAAGATGGGATCGGCGATGGCCCCCATGGCGTTGGCCAGAATCACCTTTTTGCCCAGGCCCAGGGCAAAGCGCTGGGCGCCGGCCACAAAATCCGCCAGCGTTTCCCTGCGTTCCTGCAATTCAGCCTGCACCTGATCGTAACGGACGATGGGGCCGGCCACAAGCTGGGGAAACAGCACGATGTAGGTGGCCAAGCGCAGTAAACTCTTTTGCACCGGCGTTTTCCGGTTGTACACATCCAGCACGTAGGACAGGATCTGGAACGTGTAAAAGCTGATGCCCAGCGGCAGGGAAAAGTTAAACCGCGGCAGGGCGCTGCCCAGCAGCAGGCCCAGGTTTTCCAGAATGAAATTGCCGTATTTGAACAGGGCGATGGCCCCCAGGTTGAACACCAGGGCGGCAATCATCACCGCTTTTCTTCTGCCGGGCGTTTCCCATTTTCCCAGCAGCAGCCCGAACAGGTAATTCAGCCCGATACTGGCCAGCATCAGCAGCACATACACCGGCTCGCCCCAGGCGTAGAACACCAGGGAAAACAGGCACAGCACCGCGTTCCGCGCCCGGACGCCCCGCGCCAGGTAATAGCAGACCAGCGTCAGCGGCAGGAAGCACAGCAGGAAAGTGAAACTGGAAAAAACCATGCTTACTCCCCTCCTTCTTCCGGCCCGTCCACGAAGAACAGGTTCACGTCGCCCAGCAGCAGCACCGTGCCGATGCCGTTTTCTTCGCAGTACGAAACGGGATCAAAGGGCTTGCCGGCCCACTCCTGGTAGTACCGCAGATCCACCACATAGGTCTGGTCGTACCCCGCGGCGATCAGCGCGTTGATGGGATTGGAATAGGAGGACGCCACCAGCAGCAGCTTGCCCTTGCCTTCCGTGCCGAAATCGTAAATGATCTGGCCGAAATCGCCGCCGAAGCAGTTGGCGTAGTGGTTGGCCAGGGAATCGGTGGGATACTTCCCCCGGGCGTACATGGCCGTGTTGCCGTAGGCCCGCCGGCGGCCGTTGATTTCCGTGGTGAATTTGGGAAGGTCAAAGGTTTTGAAGGCGAAGGTTTCGTCTGCGCACAGATCATGGGTCTGCCGGGCGTAGGAGCCCTGGAACACCGCGTCGGTGCCGACGGTGTCCCCCGCCGGGATCATGCCTTCCTCCGTTCCGTGCAGCAGGCGGTACACGGCCTGGTAGCCTTCATAGGAGCCTTCGCAGTTCCAGTGATGGTCCGTCTGATAAAAATCCCGGCAGTAGCTTTCGTAATCCTCCACCGGGAAAACGTCCCAGGCCGCGGGCGCAAAGGCCGCCAGCGTCTGCCGCAGCGCTTCGTTTTCCTCCGCCGGATGGTCAAAATCCACGGTGCGGGAGTTTTCGATAAAATAGATCTTCACGTCCGGCAGGCCCCGGAAAGAGGCGGCCAGCGCTTCCAGATGCGCGGCATCGTACGCCTTGGGCATTTCCACGATGCGGTGCGCGTCCCCGGCATAGTGGTAATATCCGTCGGCAATCAGGCTGTAATTGCTTTTCAGGTCCGGCCGCAGGGCAAACAGCAGCTGCTGCTGCGTTTTCAGCAGCCCGTTTTTGGCGTCCAGCACGGCGCCTTTGACCGGTTCGCCCAAGGGCAGCTGGTCGATCAGCGCGTCCTCCAAATCATCCTGGAACGCCCCGGACAGGAAGCCCTGTGCCGTCCATGCAGGTAGCTTTTTCAGCGTCCGGTTCTCCTGGACGGATTCATCCCGCTGCCCCACGATGGGGATCAGCGCCGTCAGAACCATGGGAAAAGCAAACAGGGCCAGCAAAACGACGCCGGCCCAGCGCAGTCCCGATTTCTTTTGTTTCTCCGTTTGTAAACTCATTCCGCTTCTTCCTTTTGAAAGGATCAGGGATTCATCAGTTCGCCGTCCATAAACAGGTTCACGTCCCCCAGCAGCAAAATCTGGTCCACCGGGTATTCCTCCAGCAGTTCATGCATGGAGAACGGTTTTCCCATGCCCCGGGACGTGTTGTAATGCCTCAGGTCCACATACACGATCCGGTCGTAATGATGGATCAGCATCGTCTTGACGGCGTTGCTCAGGGAATTGCCGAAGATCAGCAGCGTGCCCTTGCCTTCCGGCTGGGCGGCCGCCGCAACGTCCGCCGTTTCCTGCGCGATTCCCGTTTCTTCCGCCGCCTGTTCCGGTTCAGCCGCCGTTTCGGTGTTTTCAAACACGATAAAGCCGTAATCGCCGCCGTAGTACAGGGCGTAGTGATTGACCAGGGGCTTTGTGTTGATGGTGCCCGTCAGGTAATTGGCAAAGTGATCGTAGTCCCGCTTTTTTCCGTTGATATAAGCCGTATAGGACGGAAACGGGTCGAAATCATAGACGGTGAAGTATTCCTGGGAAAACTGCAGCTTGGTATCCCGGCAGAAGGAACCGTGGAAATACACGGGAAAAGTCACCTCACCGGAGGGCTTGAGCACCTCTTCCTCCGGCCCCTTGAGCATTTTCACGATGTCCACATAGGCCTGATAGGAGCCGCGGTAATTCCAGTGGTGATCGGTGGTGTAATAATACTGGCAGAATTGCTCGAAGGTATCAAATTTCAAATGCTCCATGCCGTCCGCGTGCAGGTTATCCATCAAATAAATATACGCGTTGGAATCCTCGTCAAAGGAAAACTCCATGGGATGGGAGCGGGAGCTTTCCGCCAGGTACAGGTAAACGGGAATGTGGGGCTGCAGGCTGTCGAAAATCGCGTTGTAATTATACACCCTCTCTTCCATGGCCGATGTCGGAAAAGCATCGCAGTTATTCACGATCCGGCGCATGAAGCGCACCTGGGACAGGGCGTCGCTGATGGGAATCAGCTCCAGCGTATCCGGGATCACCTCTTTTTCCTGCCACGGTTTTTCCTCCCCCATGGCGGCGGCGCCCCATAACAGCAGAAAGGCCAGCAGGATACAAAAAAAACGTTTCATCGATGTCTTCCTTTTAACAAAACATTGGCATACCGCATGCCTGTGTTATTATATCAAAACGACGGAACACGGTCAAGGCGCAGGCCACACTTTTGCCATGAAAAACCTATTTACAATTGTAAAGTTTTTCTCTATAATGAGTGAACAGTTCATATGGCTGAACGTATTCAGCCGTGCAACAAAGGAGGTTAACCCCCGTATGAAAAAGGTTCTTGCTCTTCTCCTGGCCGTTCTGATGCTCTGCTCCGTCACCGCGATGGCGGAGGAAGCCCCCGCTCCCATCCTGCTGGGCCAGGCCAAGTGCGCCGCCCACGGCGCCCAGTGCTTCGCGGTGATCACCGCCGCCGTGCAGGGCGACACCATTCTGGCTGCCTACATCGACGAATTCCAGGTGATGGACAGCACCGCCGGCGCTGTGGGCGTGCCCAACAGCGACGCCGCCTTCGGCGCCAACATCGTGGGCAACGAAAACGGCAAGGTGCTGGGCTCCAAGCGCCAGAACACCAACTTCTACAGCGCCAACATGGCCGCCAAGGCCGGCTCCACCCAGCCCATCCTGGCCAGCTTCGAAGCCATCGAAAAGTACGTGGCCGGCAAGACCATTGCCGAACTGGAAGCTGCCGTCAACGGCGCGGATGCCGCCGCCTTTGTGGATGCCGTATCCGGCGCCACCCTGGTGGACACCCTGGGCTATGTGAAGGGCGTGCTGGCCGCCGCGTATGACGCCATTGGCGGCACCGGCCATTACACCCTGTACAACAAGACCGGCGAAGCGGTCACCGAAGTGTACCTGACCGACAACAACACCAACGAACAGGGCGTCAACCTGCTCAAAGCGCCCCTGGCCGCGGATGCCTCCGTGACGCTGACCAAAACCCTGCCCGGCAGCGAAAAGCTGGATCACTGCCTGACGCTGACCTTCGTTACCGAAAGCGGCTATCAGGGCGTGTTCTCCACTCTGAGCATCGAAAATGTGCCCGTTCAGCTGCTGAAAGTGGACGCCGCTTCCGGCGCCACCACCATCAGCTTCTTCCCGCCTGCCGAATAATCAGGCAGACGCCTGTATACAGGCAAAAAAACAGCCGGCGCGGCCCAAAGCCGTGCCGGTTTTCTGTTTTGGGGAATCACGGGGTTACCCGGACTTTGGCAAGCAGTTTTGCCTGCCTGCGTTTCGCCTGCTGCAGCTCCGCTTCCTCGGTCATGCCCCATTCGCCCTCCAGCAGTTCAACGATCCGGCCGCAGGTTTCGGCGGCCTTGCCCCACTGGCCGCGGATCTGATAAATGTCAGCCATGCCCTGCAGCGCGTCCTGGAAACGGGGCCGACGGCGATCCGTGGCAAAGGAGCGTTCATAGTACGCGACGGCCTTGTCATAATCGCACTTGGCGGCGTAGTACTGTGCCGCCTCAAACAGGCAGTCGCTGTCCTCCCCGTTCGCGGCCGCCATCTGTTCTATGATGGCGTCCGCCTTGTCCGCGTCAAAGCGCGCCAACGCAATATGCGCCCGGTAAACCTGGATCATGACAGGCTGGGCGTCCTTCAGCGCGCTCATCTTTTCCAGGGCTGCCTCCGCTTCGTCGGCCCGATGGTCGGCGATCAGGTTATCCAGCAGATACATGTACGCCAGCCTGCTGTCCGGATGGGCTTCCGCCAGTTCCCGGTAAAAGTCAATGGCCGAAGTGTGATTGGCGATATTCCAGTCCCAGACTGCGTGGCCCTCCGCCTTTTGCAGCATCCACTGGCAACCCTTTTCATCCGGGTTCAGCCGCACCGCTTCCCGGGCGTAACGGCTGGTCCGGCGGGCGAAGGAATCCATTCTGTGCCAGTACAGGTACGCCAGCAGCCCGGTGGCGCGTTTTTTGTGCTGTTCGTCCGAAAGCCGGCTTTTCAGGAATTCCTCATACTCCAGGAACACGTCCTGGGGCAAATCTTCCTCCAGATCCAGCCGGTTCTCGATGCGGTTCAGGTGCTGCTCGGCCGTCAGGCCGAACAGATCGTCGATGCTGACGCCAAAGATTTCCGCCAGCAGCGGCAGCGTGGTGATGTCCGGCATCGCCACCGCGTTTTCCCATTTGGACACCGACTGCGCGCCGATCCCCAGCCGGTCCGCCAGCTGCTCCTGCGTCAGGCCGGCCTTGAAGCGCAATTGCCTGATTTTCTTTCCCAGTTCCATGTCTGTGCCTCCTTCCGGGTGAGCCCTTGTACAGGTTTATTATACGAAACGGGCGAAGCGGAATCAAGAACGCATCTTTCGACCCATCTCGCCTGCCGGTTGAGAAGCACCGCTGCATCTGCACAAAAAAACTGCCGGACGAACACGTCCGGCAGCGAATTTCCTGCTGAAATTACTTGATTTCGACCTTGGCGCCCACTTCGGCGAAAGCAGCCTTGACCTTTTCGGCTTCTTCCTTGGACACGCCTTCCTTCAGAGCCTTGGGAACGGATTCCACGAATTCCTTGGCTTCCTTCAGGCCCAGACCGGCAACCACTTCGCGCACGGCCTTGATGACCTTGATCTTTTCGGAGCCGGCATCCACCAGGATGACGTCGAATTCGGTCTGTTCTTCAGCGGGGGCAGCGGCAGCAGCGCCGGCAGCGGCACCGCCGGCCACGGCGATAGCGCCGGTCACGCCGAATTTTTCTTTCAGGGCTTCAACCAGTTCGTTGACTTCCATCAAGCTCATTTTCTCGATGGCTTCGATGATTTCAATAACAGCCATTTTATTTTCCTCCATTTTCATTTTCAGGTGTGCATCGCAGCCATTATGCTGCGGCACGGCGTTGCATTAAGCGGCTTCTTTCTTTTCGGCGATTTCGCCCAGGACGGCCACCAGCGCGGACATGGGGCTCATCAGGCAGCCAACCAGGGTCGCCATGAGTTCGTCCTTGCCGGGCATCTTGGACAGTTTTGCCATGGTCTTTTCGTCGGCAGCTTTGTTTTCAAAGATACCGCCGGTGATCTTGAGCGCTTCCAGCTTGTTCTTTTCGATGAACTGGGCCACGGCCTTGGGGCCGGACACGGGATCCTTCTTGCTGAAAACGAACGCGTTGGGGCCGTTCAGCAGATCGTCCACGCCTTCGATGCCCACCTGCTCCAGCGCCAGCTTCACCAGCCGGTTCTTGAGCACGCAGTAATCCACATCGTTTTCACGGCACTGGCGGCGCAGGTTGGTATCCTGTTCCACGGTCAGGCCGGTGTAGCTCACGATGGTCACGGATTCGGCGTTCTTCAGCCGTTCCACGATCTCAGCGACCTTTTCCACCTTCATGTCACGATTCTTGCTCATGTTTCCATTACACCTCCTCAATGGCTTGGAGTAAAAAGAAAACCCTTGCGCCATGCGCAAGGGAGAGCAAACAATGTACTTCCTTTGCACCTCGGCCGGCGGGACGGACCCATTACGCATTCGCATGCACCTGCTGTCTATGGCACAGGCTTTCTTCAAAAGCCAGATAGTATTATATCAGACTTTTCCGGTTTGTCAATGCCTTTTGGAATATTTCTTTCAGAATCCTTGACACGGCGTCATCCGTCCGCTACAATCCCGTTACAGGTGCCTGAACTGCAGGGGAATGGTTTCCCCCGTCCATTGGCCGATCAGGCTTTTGAGCGTTTCGCAGGCCGCGTCCCATGCGGCGTTCAGGCATTCGGCGTCGCCCAGGTACCGGGTGCGGCACGCTGCCGCCTGGTCGTCGATCATCTTCTGGTACCGGCTCTCGCTGAGCTTATACAGAAAATCCTGCACTTCCGGCGAGCCCGTCACCCGGAAACTGTCGTACAGCATTTCCACATCCGGCACGGCCACCGTGATGCCCGCGTCCCCCGCCGTCAATTGCACGTCGGCCAGGCGGATGCCCAGGCCGATTTCATAGCTGTACGGCGCTTTCACGTTTTGCACTTCGCCGATCAGCAGCGCTTTGGTGGACGCCTCCATCACCGCCTGGTCGGTGTAGCGGACGGCGGTCAGCTCCCCGGCCTTTTCCATTTCGTGGGAAATGAGCATGGTAGCCCGGTCATACTTGCCCTGGGGCAGCCATTCCCGCACCATCTGACGGATATAGGGGTACAAGGCGGCTGCCAGGGTGATCACCAGCGCCAGGCCGATCACCGACAGGATTTTCTTTCCCAGCCACTTCATACCGCGCCCTCCAGCAAAACCAGCACATACACAACGCCCCGCACCAGGGCATACAGGATGGTGGCATAGCCCACCAGCAGCACAAAGCGATGCCACAGGCTCAGCCTGCGCATGCGGTAGCGCCGGGGATGCTCTTTCCGGGTGGTCGCGGTCGCGCTGCTCATGGGTCTGCCTCCTTTCATATTGCCAATTCCATTATACAACAAAATTGAAATCATTTCTACATTTTTCCGCAATCTTTAACAATTTTTGCATTTTGGAGGTTCGCCATGATCGCTGTCCTGCCTTCGCCCCTGGGCATGCTGACCCTGACGGAGGAAAACGGCGCCCTGACCCGGATCGACTACACCCCGGGCGCCGGCCCCCTTTCTCCCGCAACGCCGCTGCTCCGGGAAGCGGAAAAGCAGCTGAACGAATATTTCGCCGGAAAACGCACCGCGTTTTCCCTTCCCCTGCGTCCCCGGGGCACGGCCTTCCAACAGGCTGCGTGGGCCGAATTGCAGCGCATCCCTTACGGGGAAACGATCACCTACGGCCAGCAGGCCGCCCGCATGGGCTGTCCCCGGGCCTGCCGGGCGGTAGGCGGCGCCAACGGGCGAAATCCGCTGCCCATCGTGATCCCCTGCCACCGGGTCGTGGCGGCCGGCGGACAATGGGGCGGCTACACCGGCGGGCTGGACAAAAAGCAGTTCCTGCTGGCGCTGGAAAGAAACAAATGAAAGCGGGGAGAGGACGAAGCGATCCTCTCCCCTTGTTTTCCGGGGTCAGTTGGCGGTATTCCGCCGGCACCCGCAGCAGCAGCCGCAGCTGTTGGCCTGATTCCCGCTGACGGCGTTTTCGTCGCACAGGGTGGACGGCGGGAAAAGCGGCAGGCTGAAAAATCCGTCGCATATGGCGTCGGCGAATTCCTCGCAGGGCGGAATCGGGCAAAAGCCGTAGCTGGGGATCAGGATCTCCACCTTGGCAAGCGCCTTGAGCACCACGGTTACGCAGACAGTGAGGTGTTGTCCCCCTGGTAGCTGCCTGCCACGCACACCGCGCTGGCCATGCCCTCCAGCCGGAAAGGCACGATGGATTCATCGGAAACGGCCAGAAGCACATCCTTGTTCACCGTCACCACGCCCTTGCCGATGTACTCCTGGCAGCGGCTGTCGGTGAACAGAATGTCAATGGGAATTTAGATCTGCCCCCGCACTCGGGCAAAGCAAGGCCGGTCGGCCGGGCGTTCCACGCTCAGGTTGCCAATATCCACATCCATGGTGCTGGAGCGGCAGCTTTCAAACGTGATGGGCGCCACAGGCGCGGATGCAGGCGGCACGGTTTCCGTGGTGCAGTTGGTCACCACCTGCGCATAGCTGGAAATGGTCACGTTCACGTTGGTCAGTTGCTCCTGCTGCAAGCAGCTGTCGTACACCCGCTGCACCTGAACGCAGATTTTTTCGTTCAGTCCGTCCAGAACGTTTCCGTTCACCATGCCGGGCACGCTGGAGGGATTGGCGTTTTTGTAGGAGTAGAAAGGCATCGCAAGCGCCTCCTTCAAAAAGAATCCGTTTTGTCAGGCAGCGTCGGTTCCGCCGCCTTCACCCTCATCCTATGCGCCTGCAAAGCCGCGGTGCAAAGATTCCCCCTCTTTTTTCCAAACGTAACGAATCTGTTAAATCCGCCTTTTTCCCTTGCGTTTCAACGTCCGGCGGGGTACAATATCCCCGTATGGACGATTTTGCTTTTTTACGGGAAACCGTGCGCCGGTCCTGGCAAAAGAACCGCCCGGCCAAGGTGACGGCCGCGGTGTCCGGCGGCGCCGATTCGGTGGCGCTGCTGTGGGCGCTGCACGCGCTTTCCGCGCAGGAGGTCTTTGCCCTGTCCGCCGTGCACGTGGATCACGGGCTCCGGGCCGAATCCCAACAGGACGCGGCGTTCGTGGCGGCGCTGTGCGAAAAGCTGTCAGTTCCCTGCCGCGTCCTGCGCGTGCATTTGCGGGGAAGCAGCGAGGAGGAAGCCCGGAACGCCCGCTATGACGCCATCCTGCAGGCGCTGGCCCATCAGGGGAATTGCTGCCTGGCGCTGGCCCATCACCGGCGGGACCAGGCGGAAACGATGCTGCTGCACCTGTTCCGCGGCAGCGGCGCGGAAGGCCTTACCGGCATGGCGGAATACAGCGCGCGCGCAGATTCCGGCGGTGTTACCTTCTGGCGGCCCCTTCTGACGGCGGACCCCGGCGTGATCCGCAGCGCGCTGCGGCAGCAGGGTCTTGCCTGGCGGGAGGACGCCACCAACGCCGAAGACGATTACCTGCGCAACTTTCTTCGTCACCGGGTGCTGCCCGTGATTGCGGAGCGGATCCCGGACGCCGAAGAAGCCATGGGCCGGGCCGCGGGGATCCTGGCGGACGAAAACGATTATCTGTCCCGGGAGGCCCGGCGCTTCCTTCGCCTGAACGGCTGCCTCCTGGACCCGGTGCGGTGGCTGCGCTATGAGCCGCTACGGACGCTGCATCCCGCGCTGCGCCGCCGCGTGCTGCGTATGATTTGCCCCGTGAAGCTGTCCTTTGCCCAAACGGAAGCGCTGGATGCCGCGCTGCCCGGCGCCACGGTCAACCTGCCGGAGGGGTGGCGGGCGTCCTGCACGGCGGACAGGCTGCATTTCCTGCCCCCGGCAGGCATGCGCTTTCCCCCGATCGCGCTGGCAGCGCCGTCTGTTTTGCCTTTTGACGGCACCCGGGGCGACGGCAAGCGAACGCAGGCCATGCCTCGGGATTGCTTTGCGCAGTGCGTTTTGCGCACTTGGCGTACCGGCGACCGCATCCGGCCTCTGGGGGCCGGAGGGCATCAGTCCCTGCAGGATTATTTCGTCAATAAAAAGGTTCCGCAGCCCTTCCGCGCCTGCCTGCCCCTGCTGTGCATCGGGCAGGAGGTGATCTGGGCGATCGGCGTGGGGCCGTCGGAAAGCGCGCGGGTCGCCGGCGGCACGGACGCCGTTCTCATCGAATACCGGGGGTTTTTGCCGTTTGACGCCGGCACGCCCTTTCCGAATACCGACACAAAAGGAGTGGATGACCAATGAACACCAACGCCTGCCTGTACCAGGACCTGACCAAGGTTTTGGTGACCCGGGAGGAAATTGCCGAAGCGGTGCGGGCCCTGGGCCGTCAAATCACGCAGGATTACGCCGGAAAGGAACCGGTGCTGATCTGCATCCTGAAAGGCGCTTCCGTGTTTTTCACCGACCTGATCCGGGAAATCGATCTGCCCATCACCACCGAATTCATGGCCATCTCCAGTTACGGCGGCGGCACCAAATCCAGCGGCATCGTGAAGATCGTCAAGGATCTGGACCGGGACATCAGCGGCAGGGACGTGCTGATCGTGGAAGACATCGTGGACAGCGGACGCACCCTGGCCCATCTGTCCCAGGTGCTGGCCACCCGCAAGGCCGCTTCCATCAACATCGCCACCCTGCTGGACAAGCCGGCCCGCCGGGTGGTGCCGCTGGAAGTGAAATACCACTGCTTCAACATCCCGGACGCCTTCGTGGTGGGCTACGGCCTGGATTACGATGAAAAATACCGGAATCTGCCCGACATCGGCGTGCTGGCCCCGAAAATTTACGGCGGGGAAAGCTGAAATCTTGTCAAGCCCGCAACGGATGTGATATAATGGTAGGAAGGGAAATTTTCCTTTCCCTTTTTCGGCTGTTCCGGTTTTTCCGGCGCCGCTTTTTCCATCCCATGATAGGAGGACTGAATTTTGCGCAAAGTATCTCGCGGCCTGCTGGGTTATGCGGTCATGATCGCCGCTTTCATTTTCCTGATCGCAGTGCTGTCCAACGGCATGAATACCGTGAACCTGCGGATCGAATACCCCGATCTGCTGCAGAAAATCGAAAAGGGCGAGGTGGACCGGGTATCCATCCGGGGCACGTCCCTGGTGGGCCGGAACAAAACCAGCCTGGTTTCCCTGGCCGATTACCCCAAACGCTACGATTTTGAAACCACCATCGGCCCGGATTTTTACAGCACCGTGCTGACCATGGCCGCCAACAGCAAGGGCGTGAGCGTGGACACCGTCAGCGTCAACGACCTGGATTTTGACATCGAATACCTGGCTCCCATCGTGACGCCGTGGTATGTGGAGATCCTGCCCTACATGATCCCCATGGTTCTTTTGATGGTGATGTGGTGGTACATCATGCGCCAGCAGACGGGCGGCGGCGGCAAAGTGATGAACTTTGGCAAAAGCCGGGCCGCCATGGTGGACCCCAGCAAGAACAAGGTGAACTTCTCCCACGTGGCCGGCGCGGATGAAGAAAAGGAAGAACTCAAGGAAATTGTGGACTTCCTGAAAAATCCCAAGCACTATGTGGATCTGGGCGCCCGCATCCCCAAGGGCGTGCTGCTGGTGGGCCCTCCGGGCACCGGAAAAACGCTGCTGGCCAAGGCCGTAGCCGGGGAAGCCAACGTGCCCTTCTTCTCCATTTCCGGTTCGGACTTTGTGGAAATGTTCGTGGGCGTCGGCGCCAGCCGCGTGCGCGACTTATTTGACCAGGCCAAGCGCAACGCCCCCAGCATCGTGTTCATCGACGAAATCGACGCCGTGGGCCGTCACCGCGGCGCCGGCCTGGGCGGCGGTCATGATGAAAGGGAGCAGACCCTGAACCAGCTGCTGGTGGAAATGGACGGCTTTACCGCCAATGAAGGCGTGATCGTGATGGCCGCCACCAACCGGCGGGACATCCTGGATCCCGCGTTGCTGCGTCCCGGCCGGTTTGACCGGCAGGTCACCGTCAATTATCCGGACGTCAACGGCCGCATCGCCATTTTGAAGGTGCATTCCCAGGGCAAGCCCCTGGCCGACGACGTGGATCTGGACAATATTGCCAAGCGTACCCCCTACGCCACCGGCGCCGACCTGGAAAACATCATGAACGAAGGCGCCATCCAGGCCGCCCGGGAAAAATCCACGCAGATCACCCAGGCGCACCTGATCGAAGCGGTGGAGCGCATCCAGATGGGCCCCGAAAAGCGCAGCCACAAGGTGCTGGAGGAAGACCGGCGCATCACGGCGTACCACGAAGCGGGCCACGCCATCGTGGGCCATTTCCTGCCCCTGTGCGACGATGTGCACATGATCACCGTGGTGCCCCGGGGCCAGGCCGCCGGCATGACGCTGGCCCTGCCTGAAAAGGAATATGACCATCAGGGAAAGCAAAGCCTGCTGCAGCGCATCACCATGATGCTGGGTGGCCGCGCCGCCGAAAGCCTGACCCAGGACGACATCTGCACCGGCGCTTTGAACGACCTGCAGCGCGCCACGGAACTGGCCCGCAGCATGGTGACCCGCTTTGGCATGAGCGACAAGCTGGGCACCGTGTACCTGGGCAACGACCAGGAAGTGTTCGTGGGCATGGAATTCGGCCAGAGCCGCGAATACAGCGAAGAAACCGCCGCCCTCATCGACCGGGAAGTGCGCGCCATCCTGAACAGCGCATATCAGGAAGCGCTTCAGATCCTGCGCGACCATATGGACCAGCTGAAGGGCCTGGCGGAAATGCTGATTGAAAAAGAAACCGTCACCCGGGAAGATTTCCTGTCCTTTGTCGCGCCTGCGCAGGACGAAAACACGCCTGAACAAGCTGAAATCGTTGGGGATACGGAAGCATGATGCGCCCCGATCTGCACATGCACAGCACGTTCTCGGACGGAACGTGCACCCCGTGGGAACTGGCCCGGCTGGTGCAGCGGGCTGATGTAACCATGTTTTCCGTCACGGATCACGACACTATGGCCGGCCTGGCGCAGGCGGCGGACGCCGCCTACGAGCGGGGCCTGGCCTTTTTGCCCGGTGTGGAAATCAGCACCGAGGGCGACGAAGAGGTACATATCCTGGGCTACGGCGTACAGCAGGATGACCCGGTGCTTTCCGCGTTCTTTCAGCAAATGGAGGAAGAACGCATCCAGCGCTTCCGCACCATGGGACAGCGTTTGCTGGATCTGGGCTATGATTTGCCCCTGGACGAGATCATGGAAAACGCCGGCGCCAGCATCGGCCGCCCGCATTTGGCCAGGGCGCTGGTGGCCAAAGGCTATGCCCGGGATAACCAGGACGCCTTCCGCCGCCTGATCGGCAAGGGCTGCCCCGCCTATGTGCCCCGGGCATACTTCGCCGCTTCCAAGGCCATAACCATGCTCCGGGAGCGGCATGCCGTGCCGGTGGCGGCCCATCCCGGGCTGATCCGCTGGCCCCAGGAAAAGCTGACGCCCATGCTGGATGTGTGGCAGGACGCGGGATTGATGGGGATGGAAGTGTACCACCCCGCCAATCAGGAAAACTACCCCATGTGGGACCGGATCGCCCGGGAACGCGGGCTGCTGGTAACCGGCGGCAGCGACTACCACGACGGCACGCCGGGCCACGGCCTGATCGGCGAAACCATTCCCGCCTGGCGCACCGCCGGGGACGACGCCTGGGCGCTGTTTGAAGCCGTGAAGAAGCAAAAGCACACCTGAAATCATTCCGGATTCCAATCCATCGAGGTAATTCATTCATGTACTATCAGCAAGGCTATCGGCCTCCCTCTCAACAGAATAAGCCGGGCCGGAAAAAGGGCATGGGCAAAGGCGTCAAGGCGCTGATCGCCTCCCTCGTTTCGGTGGTTGTTGTGGCAGGGATCATCGTAGGCGTGATCGCGGGGCGCAACGCCATGGAAGCGAACCGGGAACGCCAGGCGCTGGCGGCCGAAGTGGAAGCCGTGCAAAATGTATATCTGCCCAACATTTACGTGGACGGCATCGCCATCGGCGGCATGTCCGCCCAGCAGGGCATCGACGCCGTGGTTCAGCACGCCACCGCCCGCCAGGAAGGCTGGAACCTGCAGCTGACGTACAAAGGCCATGTATTCTATACGCTGTCTTACGACACTCTGGGCGTCCATACGGACGTGGGGCAGATCTACACCCTGCTGCAGAGCCTGTACCAGATGGGCAAAACCGGCACGCTGGAGGAGCGCAAGCAGGCGCTGGACCAATTGACCGCGGAGCCGTACCACGCCTACACCACCCAAAGCGCTATGACCGACGAGCATCTGGACGCCATCCTGTCCCAGATCAAAGCGCAATTGACCTACGAACCCACCGACGCCTACGTGGCGTATTTCTATCCGGATCTGGACGACCCGTTCATCATCCAGGATGAGATCTACGGTTCCACCCTGGACACCGACGCGCTGAAGCAGCAGATCCTGTCCATGGCGGCGGAAGGAAAAGGCGGCGCGCTGGAAATCGTTCCGCAATCCATCGCCCCCAAGGTGACGGCCGCGGACGTACGCAAGCAGGTGACGCTGCTGTGCAAGGCCACCACGCCCATTTCCTCCACCTCCACAGCGGAGCGCACCAGCAATATCCGCACCGCGTTTTCCCGCATCAACGGCAAAACCATCGAGCCCGGAAAACGCTTCAGCTTCAATAACGCCACCCTGGCGCGCACCCTGGAAAACGGCTACAAATACGCCATCGAGTATCAGACGGGCCTGGAAGTGATGGGCATCGGCGGCGGCGTTTGCCAGGCCAGCACCACGGTGTACCTGGCGGCCCTGCAGTCCGGCATGGAGATTCTGAGCCGCACGTCCCACTCCGATCCCGTGTCCTATACCACCTTCGGCCAGGACGCCACGGTGGTGTACGGCCGGTTGGATCTGGTGTTCCGCAACACATCCTCCGGAACCGTGTACCTGACCGCCCATGTGCGGGAGCCCAAGAAAAACAAGTTTGAAACCGAAGTGTGCATTTACGGGCCCAGCCTGGGCGACAACGTCCGCTACACCCTGCGCACGGAAACGGTGGAAACCACCATCGCGCCGCTGATCCCCACCTATCAGCCGGACACCGCCCACTCCTACGTCACCTATAAGGATGAGGAACCGTACCTGATCCGCAAGGCCCGGGACGGCTTTGTGAACGAAACCTACCTGCAGCGCTGGGAAGGAAACGCGCTGGTCAGCGAAACGCTGGTGAGCCGGGACACCTGCAAGCCCCGGGAGGAGGTTTACCTGACGGGCACCATGGACCGGGATATGTAGCGATCTGAACAAACAATTCGGGGGAACCCCATCTTGGACGGAAGAGGGCGGTTTCCCCCGTTTTCATTCCGGGAATCCTTCCCGGATACATTCTCCCGTACTCATCTCAAACGCAGGCAGGAGGCAGCGCATGAAAAAATGGTATGACGAAGAATATGAATTCAAGGTTGAAGTGACCGGTTTTCTGCGCGGCGATCACACGGAACGGTATTGCCGCAACGGAGAAGAAATCGGCGATCAGTACACCTGCACCTACGGCTGCCCCGTCAATCGGGACGGATACGGCATCTGCTCCAAAACCATGATGATGCTTTATCCTTTGATGGAAGCCGTGCGAAGCGGCGGCGACCTGGAAAACGTCGGCGGGGACGGAAAGTATTCCAAAACCCTTGTGTGCCCCGACGGGTGCGTGATCTTCCGGCTGACTGCAACGCCGCTGGGAAATGAAAATTTTCACAAGGGCGGTTTCTGGGATTACCCGGATCAGACGTGAATTCTTCCAAGCAGGCGCAGGGAAAAGTTCCGGGAAAACGCCGCGGCGTATCCTTGGCTGGCGGCGTTTTTCCTTGCTTTGGCGCCCCTTGATGTTTTTTACAAAAAACGTCGCACCCGCCTGCGATGCGGGCAATCAAAAAACAGCGGGGATTCCCTCCGGCGAGCAAGCTCACTCCGGGGATCCCCGCTGTTTTCTATTGTCATTTCTGCTGCGAAAGCACTCCTTTCGCCGCCAGCCAATCCAGAAGCAGGCGGCAGCCTTCGGTGATCTCCGCGCAGGCGGTGTCAAAATCGCCGGTGAACCAGGGATCGGCAATATCCCGGATCTGCGGCGATAAATCCAGCAGCCGGAAGATTTTCCCTTCCGGGTCTCCCCCGCAGATCGCCTGCATCCGTTTCACGTTCCGGCTTTCCATGCCGATCAGGTAATCATAGGCGGCATAGTCCGCCCTCGTCATTTGCCGGGCGCGTTTCCCGGCGCAGTCGATACCCAGCTGGCGCAGCTTCCTTTGGGCCGGCGGATAGACGGGGTTGCCGTACTCCTCATTGCTGGTCGCGGCGGAGGCACAGGACACGGCGCCGCCCAGGCCGCGTTTTTCCGCCATGTCCCGAAAAATGTATTCCGCCATGGGGCTTCGGCAGATGTTGCCAAGGCAGACAAACAGAATCCTGACCATGCGTTCATTTCTCCTGTTTCGCACTGGACGGCTGGATCACGCGCACGCCCCGTTTGGCGGCGTAGCTGACAGGCAGCCAGTACTCCAGCCCGCCGTATTCGTCGGTATCCAGGTACCAGCGGGCGCTGGGCAAATCGTCCATGCTCAGGGCGGCCCGGAAGCTGCCGCTGCGCAGCTGGTAGCACATGGAAGCGTTGACGATACGCTCAAAGGTGGCCAGCGGCGCGGAATCCACCACGCGGACCATTTCCCCGTCCTCGGATACGCCGCTGATCATGGCGATGTGGCCCCGGGCCACGGAAAAACTGAACAGCGTGCCGGCGCGGAGCAGCTTCACGATTTCCTTTTCATCCTTGATCAGCAGCCGCTGGGTGGTGAAGCCGAAATCGGCGGCGGCCACCCGGATGAGCCACTCGTTGTTGGTTCCCTCAGGGGTCAGGCACATGGCGTACTTTTTCGCCAGGTTTTGGGGAAGCGTCTGGTTGCCGGTAAAGCCCATGCGATGCAGGGCGTGGGACAGGGCGAAAATGGCGCAGCCGGAATGATCCATGTTGCTTTTGCGGTACGCCACGGTTTTCCACCAGCCGTCCTTCTGGCTGTACACCGCCGGCTGGGCGCTGTTCTTCTGCTCCGTCACGGTAAACGCCGCCTGAACGGTCTTCTTTTGTTTTTTCTCGTCCTTCACCGTCACGGAAAGCTCATATTCCCCCGCTTCCTTCGGGCGGTAGGCCGCGGTAAAATGCTGGCCCTCTGCTGTGGAAACGACCTGCTTTCCGTCCTTTTTCAGGGTGTATTGGCACGCCTTCCGGGTCCAGGCTTCCACGGTAATATCCAGCACGTCGCCGATTTTCAGCGTTTCCGCGCTGAGAGTTACCTTCACCTCTCCCGCCGGCAGCAGCTGCTCCGCCGCCTTCTTGGGCGCCGCAAAGCCGCTGTAATCTCCCGTGAACACCGCCTTGCCTGTTTTGGCGTTCACCAGCGCGCCGTACAGGTACTGGTCCTGGTCGTCATAAAAAGCGCAGTGGTAAAAAGGCCCTTTGACGCCGTCCTTGGTTTTGCAGACGGCCACCGTATAATAAAACCGTCCTTTCGCAAACGCTTTGTAGCGCTGCTTCAGCGCCGCTGTGGCCGTCGAAGCTGCCTCCGCGTGGGAAATGCTGCCGGCTTTTTCCTCCGTATCCTCCGCGCCGGTCAGCACAATGCCGGCCTTGGGCGCATACCCCCAGACCTCTCCCGCCTGCACCAGGCAGTTTTTGCCGTCCAGCAGCGCCACCGTCACCTTCTCCCCGGCGGCAAGGGAGGCCACAGCCTTGGAGGACGCGTCGGCGGTCAGCCGGACCTTGCAGGCCTTCGACACTGTGCCCGTTTCGCTGATCCAGGAAGCGGAGCCGGAGGCCTTGTCCCGCTGATAGGACAATTGCTCCACCGGCACGTACCCGGACGCCTTTCCGTACTTTACTTTGGCCCAGGCACCCTCCACGCTTTCCACCGTCACCGCGTTTTGCGGGCCTGCAAGCGCCACAATAGCGGCGTCGGCGGCAGCGGTTTTCCGCAGCAGCAGGGTGCCTTCATCGGCGTACACCTTTTTCCCGGACAGCTGGGACGGCAGCTTCAAAAACTCCGTTTTCATGTAGCCGGTCTGCTTTTTGTAGGTGATTTTGCTCCAGGTTTCCCCGGCCTCCACCACCTCCACCAGGGTTTTGTTGGGAACGGACGTTACCAGCCGGGATTTTTCATTGGCCGCTTTGCGCACGTTCACCTTGCCGCCGGGCGTTACCACCCGGGCCGTTTCCGCAAAAGCGGGCAGCGCGCATAAAAGCAGCGCCAGGCACACCGCTAATCCCCATAATCCATAACGCTTCACCAATTGTTCCTCCACCCGCGGGGCGCCATCGCCCCGTTTCTTTTTGCCTGATTGTACCATATTCCGCACCGGTTTTCCACCCTTTTCTTTCCGGAAAGAAAAGCCGCCCCGGTTTCCGGAGCGGCGAAGGGAGCGCTGCCAATCTATTCGTTGACCCAGTTTTCCTTTTCCCCTTTGCCCGCCTGCAGCAAGGCGCTGAAGAAGGGAATCACGTTGTCGTCGTTCTGGTTGTTCACCATGATGGTGGCGTACAGCCCCCGGTTATCCACCTGCATGCCGTTCATGAACCCGTAGAAGGAATCCAGCGGAATGCCGTAAAGATGCCGGCTGGTGGACACGGGCTGGTCCTTCTCGTCATACTCGTCCACCACGGTCAGGTAGCCCTTTTGCAAATCGATCCCATCCAGCTGCAGCGTGCCGTCCTCCACCAGGCCCTCCAGCGGCAGGCAGGCCCCGGTGCTGGCCAGGTTTTTGAAGTACTGCTCCGTCAGGAAGTAGATGTCGCCCTCGCCGGCAAACACGTAGGTGGTCAATTGCATGTTGGTGGTGTACTCGTCGGTGCTCAGCAGGGTATAGCCCTGCACCGTTTCCATCTCCGGCACGGCGGCCTCCCAGATGGGCTTGAAAAACTGCTCCATGATTTCCGACGTGGTGGTGGCGGACTGCACGTACACGTCGATGCGCTTCTCCTGCGGGGAACGGTACGCGGTGGTGGTGTACACCAGGCTCCATCCCATCACCGCCGCAATGACCACCAGGGCGTATTTCCAGCTGCTGTATGCCAAATGATGCTTGATCGATTCCTTCGTGATCGGTGTGCTGATTCGCATGAAACTGATTCTCCTTAGCGCCGGCGCAATGTTGGGTTCCAGTAAGTGTATTTTATCACCAGCGCCGGAAAGCGTCAATCATCACATTTTGCTTGACACCGTTTTGACGCTTTATTTTCCTCTCTTTTGTCCCCTTTGCTTGACTTTTTTCGCCGTATGCCCGATAATAAGGAGTGGCATACGCCGGAAAGGAGGGGCTTGCCTTGGCCCATTTGATCGTGTCGGTACAGCCCCACGGGGTGGCGTACCGCCGGGGGATCCGGGAAGGGGATTCCCTCATCGCCATCAACGGCGAACCGATCCTGGACGAAATCGACTACCAGGCGCTGCAAAACCGCAGCAAGCTGGACCTGCTGATCCGCCGCGCGGACGGCGAGGAAACCACCGTGCGCATCATCAAGGCCCGGGAAGCGGGGCTGGGCCTGCGCCTGGCGGACACCCTGGCCTGCACGCCACGGCAGTGCAAAAACAAATGCGTGTTTTGTTTCATCGACCAGATGCCTCCCGGCATGCGCAAGAGCCTGTACGTCAAGGACGACGACTGGCGATTGTCCCTGATGATGGGCAACTACATCACCCTGACCAACGTGGACGACCGGGAATTCGACCGCATCCTGCGCCGGAAGGCTTCCCCGCTCTACATTTCCGTTCACACCACCGATCCGGACCTGCGGGTGCGCATGATGCGCAACCCCAACGCCCGCTTCATCATGGACCGGCTGCACCGCCTGGCGGACGCCGGGCTGCATTTCCATTGTCAGATCGTGCTTTGCCCGGAATACAACGACGGCGAAGCGCTGGAAAAAACGCTGAACGACCTGGCGGCCCTGTACCCCGCCGCCCAGTCCGCCGCCCTGGTGCCGGTTGGCCTGACCAAATTCCGGGACGGCCTGGCCCCCGTAAAGCCCTTCGACCGGCAGGGCGCCCGGCGCGTACTGGATTTTGCCCACGCATTTCAAAACAGGATGCTTTCGTCCATCGGCACGCGGTTCGTGTTCCCCTCCGACGAAATGTACCTGATCGCCGGGGAGGACCTGCCGGAAGAGGAAAGCTACGAAGGGTATCCCCAGCTGGAAAACGGCGTGGGCCTGCTTCGGAAATTTGAAAACTCCCTGCGGGACGCCGCCCGGGAATGCACCCTGCCGGTGCGTCCCAGAAAGGTGCTGATCCCCTGCGGCAAATCCGTAGCGCCCGTGATGCAGAAATGGATCAAAACGTACGGGCCCCGGGGCGTCGACGTCACCGTGCAGCCCATCCGCAACACCTTTTTCGGGGAAACCGTCACCGTTACCGGGCTGATTACCGGCGGGGACCTGCGGGATCAGCTGAAGGACGCCCAGGCGGACGAGATCCTGCTGTGCGGCAATACCCTGCGGGCGGAAGGCGATCTGTTCCTGGACGATATGCCGCTGAGCGAGCTGCGCCGGGCGCTGAAAAAGCCCATTACCGTGGTGCCCAACGACGGCGCGTCGCTGATCCGCGCCCTGCACGGCGCCGAAAACATACAAGGAGGACAAAACTGACCATGTCCAAACCGCTGGTGGCCATCGTTGGCCGGCCCAACGTAGGCAAATCCACCTTTTTCAATAAAATCTCCGGCCGGCGCATCGCCATCGTGGAGGATGTGCCCGGCGTGACGAGGGACCGCATTTACGCCGACGTGGAATGGACCGGGCGGAAATTTACCCTCATCGACACCGGCGGCATTGATCCCCGCAGCGAGGACGTGCTGCTTTCCCAGATGCGGCGGCAGGCCGAAATCGCCATGGACCTGGCCGACGTGATCTGCTTTTTCACCGACGCCCGGGACGGACTGACCCCGGACGATGAAGAAGTAGCCGCCCTGCTGCGCCGCACCCACAAGCCGGTGATCCTGGTGATCAACAAAATGGATCACAGCGGCCTGACCGACGTGCAGTACGAATTCTATGCCCTGGGCCTGGGCGACCCGGTGGGCATTTCCTCCACCAACATGCTGGGGCTGGGCGATCTGATGGATGAAATCGTGAAGCATCTGCCGCCCAGGGACGATGAGGAAGAAGAGGAAGAGGGCCACGTGATCCAGCTGGCCCTGGTGGGCCGGCCCAACGTGGGCAAATCCAGCCTGACCAACCGGCTGCTGGGCGAAGAGCGCACCATGGTCAGCGACATTCCCGGCACCACCCGGGACGCCATCGACACCCAGTTTACCGCCGCCGACGGCACGGCGTACAACATCATCGACACCGCCGGCATCCGCCGTAAGCGGGCCATCGAGGATGAATCCCTGGAGCGCTACAGCGTGCTGCGCTCCATCGGCGCCATCCGCCGGTGCGACGTGGCCCTGCTGCTCATTGACGCCCAGGAGGGCGTTACCGAGCAGGACGCCCGCATCGCTGGCATGATCCACGAGGAAGGCAAAGCCGCCGTGGTGGTGGTGAACAAATGGGACGCCCTGAGCAAGGAAACCGGCACCCTGGAAAAATTCAAAAAACAGGTGATCGAGGACCTGAAATTTATGGATTACGCCCCGGTGCTGTTCATTTCCGCTCTCAGCGGCCAACGGGTGCAAAACGTGCTGCCCGAAGTGAACAAGGTGTGGGCCCAGGCCAGCCGCCGGGTCGGCACCGGCGCCCTGAACGACGTGCTGGGCGACGCCCAGATGGCCCTGCAGCCCCCCATGATGGGCGGCCGCAAGCTGAAAATCTACTACGGTACCCAGGCGGCCGTATGTCCCCCTACCTTCGCGCTGTTCATCAACGCGGAGGAACTGATGCATTTTTCCTATCAGCGGTACCTGGAAAACTGCATCCGCAAGGCCTTTGGCTTTGAGGGCACGCCCATCCGCTTCTCCCTGCGGGAAAAGAAGAAGGAGGAGGTCAACAAATGATCATCCGTTTTCTGCTCTGCGCCGTGATCGGCTATCTGCTGGGCAGCATATCCACCGGCATCCTGGTGGCCGGAAAAGAAGGGCACGACATCCGCAAGGAAGGCAGCCACAACACCGGCGCCAGCAACGCCCTGCGCATCCTGGGCCTCAAGGGCGGCGCGCTGGTTTTCCTGGGCGACTTCTGCAAGGCGGCCCTGGCCGTGCTGATCGGATTGTGGATCGCCGGGAAAAACGGCGGCATGGTGGCGGCGCTCTTCGCGGTGCTGGGCCACAACTGGCCGGTGTTCTTCGGCTTCCAGGGGGGCAAGGGCATCGCCTGCTCCACCGCCATTCTGCTGATCCTGTTCCCCTGGCAGGGGGCCGTGGCGGCGCTGTGCTGCCTGGCGGTCATTTATTTCACCCGGTATATTTCTGTGGGCAGCATGACCATGCTGGCGGTCTTCTTCCTCTTGATCGCGCTGACCCAGCCCTTCTGGCCGGCGGCCGTGTGGGCACTGGCGCTGCTGTGCCTGGGGGTATACCGGCACCGCAGCAACATCGAACGGCTGAAAAACGGCACCGAAAACAAAATCGGCCAGAAAGTGAAACAGTGACCCAAAATACCGCGGAAATGCAAAATATGCCTTGCGCTCCGCGGAAAAATGAAGTATAATAAAATAGCCGTGTATGGCTGACGGGCCCCGTGCGATGTTGCGGTGTGAACCCTGTCAGGTCCGGAAGGAAGCAGCAGTAAGCATCTTAGGCGTGTGCTGCGGTCAAGTCTGCCGGTCATACGCGGTTTTTTATTTCTGCCAAAAAGTGATCGTACAGGAGGTTTTCAGCCATGTGGAAGCTGCCCGAATGCCTTTTTCAGGACCCGGAAGTATCCAAAGCCATCGCGGATGAATGTGCCCGTCAGGAAGCGCACATTGAATTGATCGCCTCCGAAAACTTTGTCAGCCCGGCGGTGCTGGCCGCTGCCGGCAGCCCGCTGACCAACAAATACGCCGAGGGCTACCCCGGAAAGCGCTACTACGGCGGCTGCGTGTACGTGGACCAGGTGGAGCGGATCGCCATCGAACGGGCCAAGGCGCTCTACGGCGCCGACCATGCCAACGTGCAGCCCCACAGCGGCTCCCAGGCCAACATGGGCGTCTATTTTGCCCTGCTGCAGCCCGGCGACACGGTGCTGGGCATGAGCCTGAACCACGGCGGCCATCTGACCCACGGCAGCGCCGTGAACATTTCCGGCAAATATTTTCATTTTGAAGCCTACGGCATCGACCCGGAAACGGAACAGATCAATTATGACGACGTGCTGAAGGCCGCCCGGGCCTGCAGGCCCAAGCTCATCGTGGCCGGGGCGTCCGCCTATCCCCGCACGCTGGACTTTGCCGCCTTCCGCCGCATCGCCGACGACGTGGGCGCCCTGCTGATGGTGGATATGGCCCACATTGCCGGGCTGGTGGCCGCCGGCTGCCATCCCTCCCCCGTGCCCTACGCCGACGTGGTGACCACCACCACCCACAAAACCCTGCGCGGACCCCGGGGCGGCATGATCCTGTGCCGGGAGCAGTATCAGAAAGCCATAGACAAGGCCATTTTCCCCGGCATCCAGGGCGGCCCCCTGGAGCACGTCATCGCCGCCAAGGCCGTGTGCCTGGGCGAAGCGCTGAAGCCGGAATTCAAAGTGTATCAGCAACAGATCGTCAAAAACGCCAAGGCGCTGGAAAACGCCCTGCGCCAGCGCGGCGTGCGCATGGTGTCCGGCGGCACGGACAACCATCTGCTGCTGCTGGATCTGTGCGACACGCCGGTCTCCGGCCGGGATCTGGAAACCTGGCTGGGCATGGCCAACATCACCGTGAACAAGAACATGGTGCCCCGGGACCAGCGTAAGCCCGCCGAAACCAGCGGCGTGCGTATCGGCACCCCGGCCGTCACCACCCGCGGCTTCAAGGAGCCGGAAATGGAGCGCATTGCCGAATGGATCGCCCTGATCCTGCAGCAGGGCGAAGCCGCCGTGCCTGCCGTAAAAGCCGGCGTAGAAGAACTGACGGCAAAATATCCGCTGTACTGAGATGTTTCTTCCTGCTGGGAGGGTTCCATGCAGCCAAAGGTAAGCGTGATCGTACCGGTATACAATGTGGCGCCGTACTTGAAGCGATGCCTTGACAGCTTGATCGGGCAAACGCTGCACGAACTGGAAATCATTCTGATTGATGACGGCTCCACGGATGCCTCCGGCAATTTGTGCGATGCATATGCAAAAACGGATAACCGAATTCAGGTCGTTCATCAGCAAAACGCCGGGCTTTCACAAGCGCGCAACAAAGGAATCAAACTGGCCCGGGCCCCTTATCTGATGTTCGTGGACAGCGATGATTGGGTAGAAAAGGACTTTTGTCTGTTACCCTATACCCTGGCCAGTGCCCATGACGCTGACCTGGTGATTTTCAACGCCTATAATGGGGATCGGCCAAATCGATACGCTTTTCTATCGCATATGGCGGACACCTGTTTTTCCTCCGGGGAAGCGATTCTGCATCTGGATCAGTTTGGCCATGCCGTGTGGAACAAATGCTGTCGTGCCTCCTTGTTCAGCGATTTCCAGTTTCCGCCGGGCCGGTATTATGAAGACATTGGCTCCACGCACCGGCTCATTGATCGGGCAAAGACTGTCTTTCTCTCCAATGCCATGCTCTACCACTATACTTACAGGAAAGGCAGCATTTCCCGGCAGCGCAGCCGGAAAGCAGCCACGGATCACTATGAAATGATCAGCCTGTACAGCGCGGATTTAAAGCAGTGGGGCTATGACGAGGCCGCATATCACGCCACGGTGAAAGGCGCGCTCTTGTATCTGATGGCCATGGGTGAAAAAGAACAGTATTCGGCGCAATGCAAGTCTGTACTGAAAGCGGCCCCGGCATCTGTTTCGTTCTTATCCCGCAAACGAATCATGCTTTTCCATTTGTACCGCTTTTGCCCATGGCTGTTCCATCTGGTTTGCATTCTTTTCAAAAAACGCATCCGAAAAAAAGGCATCCCCTGACCGACTGGCAGAGGATGCCTTTTTCATGTTGTTTTCAATCGTTCCGTTTTTTCTCTGCGAATGGCCAGCAGCATGGAAATCACGTTGAACACCTCGCCCAGGAAGCCGCCCAGGGCGCCGATGCCCACGTGCCCGTTATACAGCAGCCACGAAGCGGAATCGGCCATTTTGATATACCGCAGCTTCACCATGTCGCTTTGCACGAAGGACCAGGTGCCAAAGAACGCGCCGATGATGGGAATGGCGCTCCACAGGCAGTCGCTCAGCGGCGGCCTGTTCACCGCCGTGAAGATCACGTACGCGGCCACGCAGGCGGCGCACACCCAGTAATAGATGTGCTTGCGAACCTCCCTGCTTTTGTTTTCCGCTTTCAGGAACAGCACGCACCGGAACAGGAACACCAGGTTCAGCCAGATGCCCATGCCGCCGCCGGAGAAAACGTAGGAGCACATGTGGAACGCCGTCGCCGCGAAATGCAGGATCAGCAGCGTACGCTTTTTCCGGGCGTGAAAGGCGATCACGTTGAGCACCATGCCGATCATGCTCAGCGCGGTGCCAATGTATTCTCTTCTCAAGAAAAACGTCCGCCTCTTTCCGCTTTAGCCCTGCAGGCCCCGGGACTGGCGGTCCATGTCTTCCACCACGATGTCGTGAATTTCGCCCAGAGTGGAGCAGTATTCCAGCACTTCCCAGGGCTTGTTGGTGTGGAAGTGGATCTTGATCAGCTCATCGTCGCCCACCACCAGCAGGCAGTCGCCGGCCAGGTGCTCCAGGAAATAATCCCGGATGTCGTCCTCGTCCAGATCGTGGCCTTCGATGAGCAGTTGGGTATCATAGCGGGGATCAATCATGGTTTGTTTCCTCCTTATTGTTCAATGGCAATGCGGGTACAGTTCACATTGCCGCTGAGAATCTTTTGGATCGGGTGCCGGGCATGGGCGATGAATACCTCCACCCCCGATTTGGCCGAGCGCAGCGCGTATTCCAGCTTGGCCCCTGCGCCGTTGGCGCCGGCCCGGGATGCGCCCACACAATGGGCCTGCCATTTGCGCACGGCCTCCTCCAGCCCCTTTTCATCCGGCGCGGTGATTTCCCGCACCAGGGTGGCCGGGTCCCGGGGATCGGCGTAGATACCTTCGGTGGAGGTCAGCAGGATCAACTGCTTCGTGTGCACCAGTTCCGCCACCACAGCCGCCGTTTCATCATTATCCACGCACTCCACCACCGGGGAATCGGGATGCTGGGACAGCAGGTTGCTCAATTCCATTTTGCGGTTTTCTTCGTCGCTGACGCAGTCGTTGTAATTGATGATGGGAATGGCGCCCTGCCGGGCGGCCCGCTGCAGCATTTCGTACAAATGGCGGCGCTTTTGGGGATCGTTGAAATGATTGTGCTCCACCAGCACCTGCCGCACCCCGTATTCCGGGCGGATGAACCGGCGGTAGGTTTCCATCAGGATGGCCTGCCCTTGGGCGGAATAATCCGTTTTATTCTGCTCCGGATCGCCGTCCAGCGCATGGCCGAACCGCTTCATATAGTCCACCCGGCCGATTTCCGTGGCGCCGGAGGACACCAGCAGCATCCCGGGCCGCAGCTCCGCGCTGAGCCGGGAAAAAATGTTGTAGTCGATGTCATTGTCCTCCCGGCGGATCAGCGCCATGGAGCCGATTTTGATCACCAGTTCGATGCCGTCCACACGCGTCAGGCCCCTTCCTTATTGATGGTGGTCAGGTTATTGAGCCATTTGCCGCTGAGGAACCGCGGCAGGCCCACGCCGATTTTGAACAGTTCCTCGAAAAAGCTGAAAATGAACACGCCTTCGATGGGCAGCTTCAGCACCAGCGTGGCCAGCGCCACGCAGGGAACGCCGATCACCCACACCGAGCCGCCGTCCAGCACCATGGAAAACAAGGTGTCGCCACCCGCGCGCAGAACGCCCACGATGTTGATGGTGTTGAAAAAACGGAAAGGCATCATGCATCCCGCGATCAGCAGGATCCGGGCCGCGCTGGCCAGGGTTTCCGGCGACAGTTTGCCAAACAGCGACAGAATGGGGTACCGCAGCGCGATCAGCAGCGCGCCGGTCAGCGCCGCCAGCACCTCCACCGCCATCAGCATCCGCCGGGACGTCAGAATGGCGCCGTCCCTGTCCCCCGCGCCGATGCTGTTGCCGATCAGGATGGCCGTGGCGTTCACCACGCCGAACACCAGCACCGTCATCAGCTGCTCGATGTTGTTGTACACACCGATGGCGTTCACCGCCACATTGCCCAGCATGCCGTAAAATACGCCGTAGGCGGTGATGCCCAGGGACCACATGCCCTCATTGGCCACCACCGGCAGTACGCGCCGGATGTAGGCCAGGGTAAAATCCCTTCCCGGCATTTTCAACTCCCGGAGCCGGATGGCGCCGGGCTGGGCATGGCGGTAGGTGTACAGCACGTTCACCGTCAGGGAAACCGCCGCCGCCAGCACGGTGGCGATGGCCGCTCCCTTCACCCCCAGGGCCGGAAAACCGAAATGGCCATAGATCAGGGTGTAATTCGCCAGGGTGTTGGTGGCGATGCCCGCAATGCCCGCCGTCATGGCCACCGTGGGCCGCCCGGTGGAGCGCAGGGCGTTGGAATAGACAATGTCCATGCCGGAGAAAAGATAATTGAGCCCCACCCAGGACAGGTATTCCGCCGCCAGATCTCGGCTGATCCCCTCCTGCAAAAACAGGCTCATGATCTGCCGGGGAAACAGCACGGCGCCCAGCAGGAAAACCAGCGCCAGCCCCACCGTGATGCGCAGGCAAAGGCTCATCACCTTGCGGATGCCCTGCACGTCACGTTTGCCCCAGAACTGGGAAATAAAGATGGACGTGCCGGACGCCGCGCCAAACAGAAACAGCTGAAACAAAAAGGAATACCGCCCCGCCTGGGTCACGGCGGCGTAATGCGCGTCCCCCAGCCCGGCCACCATCAGCCCGTCCACAATGTGGGCGGAGGCGGCCACCAGGTTCTGCAGGGCAATGGGCAGCGCGATCCGCACCAGCTTCCGGGAAAAGTCCCCTTCCCAGCGGAAAATCTTTCTCGTGCTCTCCTTCATGGATGACCTCGGCAGAATCAGAATCAAAGGATATTGTACCATGCTGCCGGCCGTTTCGCAAGGGAATTCGCCCATTTCAGAAAAATGGAGGATCTGTTTCCGGATTTTGCATTGTCATGATCTGTACCAAATTGTACATTTTGCTCAATTCCCGCGCGAAAAAACCGGCACTTTTCCCATCTTGCTTTTCCGGCAGCTGTTTGCTATAATGCACCTTCCGGGGTGGCGGAAACGCTTCCGGCCCCGGCAAACACGACAAAATCCGCGGTTTATCCGCATAAGGAGGATACAAAAATGAACGTCCACATCCACGTCGATTCCATGAAAGAAGCCGAACACCTGAGCGCCATCTGCAAGGAATATCCTTACGAGCTGTACCTGCGCTCCGAAAAATTCTGCATCGACCCCAAATCCACCCTGGGCATCCTGGCCATGATGTATTCCGCCCGGAATTCCATGTACCTGGACATCAGCGAGCTGGATGAAAACCTGTACCCCAAATTCCTGACGGCCATTGATTCCTTCATCGTGCCCGATCCCCAGTGACCCTGCCCCGGAAGGGCATCCTGCCGCCATCCGGCGTTTATCATACAGAATAATCCCGAAGCGTACCGCTTCGGGATTTTGCTTATTCAGTTTTCAGCGTCAGCAGGTGAATCTGCGGCCTGGCGCCCAGCCGCACGGGAAAGCCGGAGGTGCCCACGCCGTTGCTGACCAGAATATCCGCCCCGCGCTCATGATACCAGCCGGAGCGGTACCGGTCCCCGGTTTCCGTAGAGCAGTGAACGGAATGGCCAAACAGCGTCACCTGTCCCCCGTGGGTGTGGCCGCACAGGGCCAGCTGGTAAAACGGACCGTGCCCCAGCGTCCTGGGCAGGATGTCCGGATTATGGGGAATGAACACGGTAAAATCGGCGTCCCGGCACAGGGCGCTGACCTTATCTATATCGGGATGCCCGTTGAAATAATCGTCCACGCCGGCCACCGCCAGGCGTTTTCCGTCTTTCTCCAGCGTCCATACGTCGTTGACCAGTGGAATGACGCCGTCCCCGGCCATGGCCGCCGTCAGCCTGCCCAGGTTGCTTTCGGGCAGCGTCCGGTCGTGGTTGCCCACTGCGGCGATGACACCAAAGCGCGCCCGAAAAGAAGGCGCAAGCTCAAAAAAGCGGATGGCCGTTTCCGAATCGTCCCCGTAATCGCCGCCCAGCAGGATCAGATCCGGCTGCAGGGTGTTGACCCTGCGCACCAGCGCGCGCACCCGATCCTCCTTCAAAAAAGCGCCGTAATGAATATCGGAAACGTAAGCGACACGCAGCCCGCCAAATTCCCGCGGCAGCGCTCCGTTCCGGTAATGCGCTTCCACCGTGTCCAGCTGCGCCGCCAGATACAAAGGATACAGCAGCGCGCAGGAAACCGGCAGCATCGCCAGCAGCTTCCCCAGCAGAGTTGGTTTTCCCGCTTTTCCGCCTTTCCGGGTCTCCATGCGCATCCGCCTCCTTTCGGGTTTCATCATATCATATTTCCAACCCCCGCGCAATGATGCCAATTTTCTTTTTCCTCGATTGACACCGGATGCCGCATTCGTTATAATAAAGGCAACCATTTCAGAGAGGACGGCGGATCAAATGCGGGTATTGCTCACCGGCGGCGCCGGTTACATCGGTTCTCATACGGCTCTGTGCCTTCTCAACGCGGGTCACGAAGTGGTGGCTCTGGACAATTTATACAACGCCAGCCCGGAAGCGCTGCGCCGCGTGGAAGCACTGACCGGCAAAAAAGCCCCCCTGGTGGTGGGCGACTGCACAGACGAAGCGGCCGTGACCGCCGTGTTTGAGCAGTACCGCCCCGACGCCGTGATCCATTTTGCCGGGCTGAAAGCCGTGGGCGAATCCGTGGCCAAGCCCCTGGATTATTACCAAAACAACCTGGACGCCACCATGACGCTGTGCCGCGTGATGCCGCGGTTCGGCTGCCGGGTGCTGGTGTTTTCCTCCTCCGCCACTGTGTACGGCACCAACCAGGAAATGCCCCTGCGGGAGGACTTTCCCACCGGCTGCACCAACCCCTACGGCTGGACCAAGTGGATCAGCGAACGGATCCTGACCGACGTGGCCGCCGCCGACTCCACCAGGTCCTTTGTGCTGCTGCGCTACTTTAACCCCATCGGCGCCCATGAAAGCGGCCGCATCGGCGAGGATCCCGCCGGCATCCCCAACAACCTGATGCCCTATATCTGCCAGGTGGCTTCCGGCAAGCTGGATCACCTGCGGGTGTTCGGCAACGACTATCCGACCCGGGACGGCACCGGCGAGAGGGATTACATCCACGTGATGGACCTGGCGGAAGGCCATCTGGCCGCCATCGAATACGCCGCGGAGCACACCGGCGTCGAAATCTTCAACCTGGGCACCGGCACGCCCTACAGCGTGCTGGACATCGTGCACAGCTTTGAAAAAGCCAATAACCTGACCATCCCCTACGAAATCACGCCCCGGCGCCCCGGCGACATCGCCGTGTGCTACGCCGATCCTGCCAAGGCCCGGGAAAAACTGCACTGGCAGGCCAAGCGGGATATGACCGCCATGTGCCGCGACGCCTGGAACTGGCAGAAACAGAACCCGCAGGGATTTGGGGACAAGTGAGCCGATAAGTGCGATTGGCGGGATATGCCGGGGGCTTCTTCAGCCCCCGGACCCCCGAACCAGGACCCGCCGGGTCCTGGACCTGTTTTTGGCGATGCCGCGCACTTGGTAAAAACAAACAATATGCGCCTGAAGCTTTTATATCGGCAGGAGAGACTTTGGCAGCACGAAGATGCCGGGGGCTTCTTCAGCCCCCGAACCCCCGAACCAGGGACATTGGTCCGCAACCTCAATCGGCGCAACTCCCCACAGGGGAGATTGCTTGTTTCGGTTGATCTCACCGCAGGCAAAGCATCC
>CACYGB010000015.1:39135-41514 GCA_902773895.1 uncultured Eubacteriales bacterium | reverse complement strand
GAAGGAAATATCATTCACGCGGAAAAATTATAAGCTGACAGAAGAACCGGGCAATGCTAAAAATCCCCCGCGATTCAAAAAGATTGCGGGGGATATTCAATTCAATTAGAACGAGGAAGGGTTTTGACAAATTGGACCGGCGGAACCGTTTCTCCGGTCCATGGGCTGGATCAACCTACAACTGTGCCCATTGATTTGGCCAGGCTGCGGACGGCGTCAACGGACAGGTCACTGATACGGGAAATGAAAGAAGCTGAAAGGCCGCCCTCTTTCTATGCGGCTACCTATGATTGCGGTGAAGTTTGTACCGCTTTGAACGCTGCATTTAGCCTTGGGCTGGACCGCAAATATTACGAGCCCAAAGCTCTCAACAAAAAGCTGAAAAAAATTTTGAAGTAGTGAGCCCCATACAACATTTTTGAAAAGAAAGCAACGGCTGAAGCCCTTCTGCCATATGGGCTCCAGCCGTTTTACTATTCTTCAAGTGTTAAATGCGGGTTCATATCATAAAATGGAAAGACGCGCAACCGGGTGGACGGACCTCAGCCGATCATATCCTCCTGAAGCTTTCGGATGGTGTAGGGCTGCGCTTTGTCATACAGCAGGGGAACCGTCAGCCGGATGTCCCGGCTGGAAGCGCAAACCATCAGATCGTACCGTCCGCTTTCCACTACCCACTTGTGCAGCATGACGTTATAGTATGCGAAATCCTCTTCCTTCAGGACAAACTCGATCCTCTGGGTCTCTCCTGCTTTGAGGAATACCTTTTTGAATTGCCTGAGCTCCTTGAGAGGTTTGGACGCGGTGGTCACCGGATCGGCAACGTACAGTTGCACCGCTTCCGCCCCGTCCATATCCCCCGTATTGGTCAGATCAAAAGACAGCAAATAGCCGTTTTCCGTTTCTTTTAATATCGGATTGTCATATGAAAAGGACGTATAGGACAAGCCGTGGCCAAAGGGGAACCAGATCTCTTCAGGATGCAGATCGTAATAGCGGTAGCCTACCTTCCACCGTTCGCCGTAATCCTGCGTCAGGCCGTTCCCGTTCAGGTCCAGGTCCGTGCGCATGCGGGTGGGAAAGGTTTCGCTCAGCTTGCCGGACGGGTTCGTTTTTCCCGACAGCACGTCGGCCACGGCCTGCCCGATCCCTTCTCCTCCGGGCCAGGCCTGTACGATAGCCGGGAATTTATCAGCCTCCGGGCTGCGGAAGGTGCTGCTGCCGCTCATGAGCACCAGGATCCCCTTGGGGTTGTGGAAGACCACGTTATGCAGCACGTTTTCAATATAACCCATCAGATGGTTGTCGTGCCGGTCCAGGTTTTCCGAATCCTGGGAAGGCTGCACCCCTGTGAACACGATCACCGCGTCGTAGTCCTCGATGCCCGGCATCTGCTTGCGGAAAGTGTGCCAAAGCATGCTGTCGGGATGCTTGGCCGTCAGATAATCGCAGTAATCCACCTGCACGCCGGGCAGGTTTTTTCTGAGGCATTCCAGCGGCGAATCGATCCATTCGGGATCGGTGAACACTTCAGCGCTGCCCTGCCCGTTGATATAGGGCTTCACCGCGTATTCGCCCGTGACACAGATCTTTTTGACTTTTCCTGACCTCAGGGGCAGCAGCCCGTCCCGGTTGCGCAGCAGCGTGACGGCCTCCACCGCCGCTTCCTGGGCGGCCCGGTGCTGGGCCTGCCGGTCGTATCCTTCCTCTTTGGGAATGGGACGGGTGAGGAATTCCAGCACTCTGCGGGCCGCCCGGTCCACGTCCGCTTCCGTACAGACGCCGTCTTCGATGCCCTGACGGATCACCTGCACCATGTTGGGATTGTCCGGCATGCGCAGGTCCAATCCGGCAGCCAAAGCCCGGGCTTCGTCGTGCACCGCGCCCCAGTCGGAAATCATGATGCCGTCATAGTGCCAGTCATCCCGCAGGATCTCCGTGATCAAATGTGGGTTCTCCGAGCACCACAGGGAACCGATCTTGTTATAGGCGCACATGATGCTGGCCGGATGGCCGATCCTCTGGGCGATCTCAAAACCCCGCAGATAGATTTCCCGCAATGTGCGCTCGTCGATTTCCACGCTGGTTTCTGTCCGGTTGGTTTCCTGGCTGTTGACGGCGAAATGCTTCATGGAGGTACCCACCCCTAAGCTTTCGCATCCCTGCACCCAGGCTCCGGCGATCTCGCCGGTGAGGATCGGGTCCTCGGACACATATTCAAAATTCCGGCCGTTGAGGGCGTTTCGCTTGACGTTCAGCCCCGGCCCTAAGATCATTTGTACATCGCGATGGATGCAGTCCCGTGCGGCGGTTTGGCCCGCCTTCCGGGCGACTTCCGGATTCCAGGTGGCGCCCAGCGCGCACATGGAAGGCAGCGTG
>CACYGB010000015.1:0-39098 GCA_902773895.1 uncultured Eubacteriales bacterium | reverse complement strand
ATGGAAGGCAGCGTGGTGCAATTGGAGCCCGGTTCATAGTCCCGAACGCCGTGAGGGCCATCCGCCAGCCGTTTGGCAGGCACGCCCAGCCTTTCGCAGCTTCCGGTGCGCATGCTCTGCGCGCCTGTCAGCAGCACGATTTTTTCATCCAGGGTCATCTGTTCAAGCAATTCGCCGACGGTCATCCTGTTTTCCTTCTTTCTTCCGCGCCGCGGGCCGCGCGGGTGGACTGCAGTCAATCATCGAAAAGGCGGACTATTCTTTTTCTATCATATCACTTACCGGGCGGAGAAGGAAGAGCGCGAAGAAAAGAATCCTTAAAAATTTGGTGCTTCCTTAAAAAAATTTTGGGCCCCTCCCTATTTTTTATTCACGGAAAATGCGATATGATTAGGAAAAGGAAAAGCATCGGTTCCGCGCGCGGCTTCAATGAATCACGCTGTTCAAGCGGCGCGGAAACAATTTGATACCCGTGAAATCTGTATTTGGGAGGGATCAATGCATGTGGAATGAGGAAACGCTCAACGCCATGCTGTCCGAACCGTCCGAAAAGCTGATCGCCGATATGGCGCGTCTGGAGGGCGACATCATGATTTTGGGCGCGGGCGGGAAAATGGGCCCCACCCTGTCGGTGATGGCGAAAAGAGCCAGCGGCGCGGCGGGAAAAAACCGGCACGTGTACGCTGTTTCCCGCTTTTCCGACCCTTGCGCGGCGGAACTGCTTCGCCGGGAAGGGGTGGAGATGCTGCCGGTGGATCTGAACGACGAAAACCAGCTGGCCAATCTGCCCAAAGCTCCCAACATCGTTTATATGTTAGGGAAAAAATTCGGCACCAGCGGCAACGCGGGGGACACCTGGCACACCAACGTGGTGATGCCCGGTATGATCACCAGGCGCTTGGGGGCGGTCAACTATGTAGTTTTCTCCACGGGCAACGTGTATCCTTTCACCGACCCCGCCTTGGGCGGCTGCCACGAGGAGGACAGCCCCGCGCCGGTGGGGGAATACGCCATGAGCACCTGGGGCCGGGAAAGGGTGTTTGAATATGCCGCCCGGAACTACGGGGCCAAAGTGCTGCTGTTCAGGCTCAATTACGCCATCGACCTGCGTTACGGCGTTTTGCTGGACTTGGCGGAACAGGTTTTGAACGGACGCCCCATCCGCCTGGACGTGCCCCGGTTCAACTGCGTGTGGCAGCGCTACGCCAACGAAGCGGCGCTGCGAAGCCTGCTGCATGTGAGCACAGAGGTGGAGCGCCTGAACGTGACAGGCCCGGAAGCAGGCGTCACCCGTGACGTGGCGCGGAAGCTGGCCGCGGAATTGGGCCGCGAAGTGACGTTTGAAGGCGGGGAAGGCGAAAAAGCCATGCTGATGAACCCGGCAAAATGCATGGACTGGTTCGGTAAGCCCGATAAAAGCCTGGACGACCTGATCCATATGCAGGCGGAATGGCTGAAGGCGGGGGGCAGGCGATTGGGAAAACCCACCCATTTTGAGGAAACGGAGGGAAAATTCTGATGCGCAAGGAAGCCTACGAACTCCTGCACCGAGGCGCGTTTATTCCGGCCATGCCGCTGGTGCTGCATGAAGACCGCTCTTTTGACGAACGCGGCCAGCGCAGGCTGATCCGGTATTATTTGGCGTGCGGCGCAGACGGTATCGCGGCGGGCGTGCACAGCACCCAATTTGCCATCCGGGACCCGAAAGTTGGCCTGTTTGAACCGGTGCTGCGCTGTGTCCAGGAGGAAATCGCCGCGTACCGCGCCCGCGCGGGCCGGGAGGTGCTGGCCATTGCCGGGGTCTGTGGGAAAACGGAACAGGCCATCCGGGAGGCGGAGCAGGCGGTTTCCTGGGGGTATGACGCGGTGCTGCTGAGTCCCGGCGGGCTGAACGCGGAAAGCGAAACGTATCTGGTGGACCGGCACCGGCAGGTCGCGAAGGCGGCCCCTGTGATCGGATTCTATCTCCAGCCCGCCGTGGGCGGACGGCTGTTCAGCTTCGATTATTGGCGCAAGGTGTGTGAAATCGATGGGGTGGAGGCCGTCAAGTGTGCGGCCTTCAACCGCTACTGCTCAGTGGACGTGGCACGGGCCATCGCCGAATCCGGCAGGGATATCGCCCTGTACACGGGCAACGACGACAATATCATCGCCGATCTTTTGACCGTGTACCGCTTTACGATCAATGGGAAGGATGTGTGCGTGCCCACTGTGGGCGGACTGCTGGGCCATTGGGGAGCGTGGACTCACAAGGCGGTGGAAATCTTCCGGGAAATCAGGGCCCTGCCGGAAGACGCGCCGGTTCCGCGTTCTATGCTTACCTTGGCCGCCCAGGTGACGGACGTGAACGGCGCGTTCTTTGACGCGAAAAATCAGTTCCGGGGCTGCATCGCGGGCATGCATGAAGTGCTGCGTCGACAGGGCCTGATGGGCGGCGTGTGGCTGCTGGATGAAAAAGAAGGCCTGTCCCCCGGGCAGAAGGAAGAAATCGACCGGGTATACCGCCAGTATCCCGACCTGAACGACGACGCTTTTGTTGCGGACTTTCTGCAAGGAGACGCTTAAGGAAAGAGTATGGAAAACATTTGGCATCAAGCCGCTAAGGATATGGAAAAGGAAACGGCGGCGCTCTACCGCGGCCTGCACAGGATCCCGGAAGTGGCCTATCATGAAAAAGAAACCCACGCCTTTCTGCGCAAAACGCTGGACGATTGGCAGATTCCTTACGCCGCGCCTCAGGAAAACATTACCGTCGCCCTGCTGAAAGGCGCGCTGCCCGGCGCCGTGGTAGGCGTCCGGTGCGATACCGACGCCCTGCCGGTGCAGGAGGAAACGGGCCTGGATTTTGCCTCCCAGCGCCCCGGGGTCATGCACGCTTGCGGGCACGACGCCCATATGGCTTCCGGGCTGTGCGCCGCCCGGCTGCTGCGGGACCGTCTGGCCTCCCTGCACGGTGTGGTCAAGGTGATTTTTCAGCCGGCGGAGGAGGGGGAAAACGGGGCGGATCAGGTGATCGCCACGGGGCTGGTGGACGATGTGGACGTGTTTTTCGCCATTCACGTCTGGAGCCCTTATGAAACGGGTACGCTGCACATCGCGCCGGTCACGGTCAGCGCCGCGGTGGATATGTTCACAATCACCCTTTCGGGGGTCGGCGGTCATGGGGCCACGCCGGAAAAATGCCGCGACGCCATAACCGCCGGTGCGGCGCTGGTGCAGTCCCTGCAAACGGTGGTTTCCCGCCGGATATCGCCCATGCAGCCCGCTGTGCTGACGGTGGGAAGCTTTCACGCCGGCACCGTGGGCAATATCATCGCGGACCGGGCGGAATTGTCCGGAACCCTTCGGGCCTTGGACGAAGAAACACGGACGCTGATCGAAACGGAAACGGAAACCGTCGTGCGCCAGGTGGCGGCGGCGTATCATTGCGGAGCGGAATTCAAAAACCGCCGGATCAGCGACGTGGTGCGAAACGACGAACGGGCGGCGCAATTGGCCCGGCAGTGCGCTCTGGAGCTTACGGACGAAGCGCTGGTGCAGCCGCAGCGGGCCATGATGATCGGGGACGATTTTGCCAATTACGGGCGTATCGCGCCCATTTGTTATGCCCAGGTGGGCATCGCGGACCGTGAAAAGGGCACCGATCAACCCCATCACAGCGGCCTTTTCCGCGTGGACGAAAGGGTGCTGCCCCTGTGCGCGGCCTGGATGGCCTCCTTTGCCTTCCGGGCGGGCTGTGAATGGGACAGAGGAGGAAAACGATGAAAACTGTCATCGTAGGGGCAAAAGCCCTGCTGCCGGAGGGCATCCGGCAGTGTCAGATCATCGTGGAGAATGGGCGCATCCTGGATGTGGCGGAGCATGTGCCATTTGCTCCCGAAGACCGCGTGATCCGGGGGTCGGGATTGTACCTGTGCCCCGGTTTTGTGGATATCCACGTGCACGGCGGCGGGGGTTTTTCCGCCATGTCCGGCAAAGCGGAAGACGTGATCGCCATGGCGAACGCCCACGCCCGGCATGGCACCACTTCTATCCTGCCCACCACCCTGGCAGCACCTATCCCCATCCTGCGCGCCGCCGTCCAGGGCATCCGCCGGGCGGCGGAGCTTCCCTGCGACGCGGATATTTTGGGCGCGCATTTGGAGGGGCCCTGCCTGAGCCCCGCCCAAACCGGCGCGCAGTCCCCAGACGATTTGAAAATACCGGCGGAAACGGACCTGACGCCGCTGCTGGACGCCTGGCCGGGCGGCGTGCGCATGATGGGCGCCGCCCCGGAACTGCCCGGCGCCCTGGCCTTGGGCGATCAATTGATGGGGCGCGGTATCGTGGCCAGCATTGCCCATTCCAACGCCACCTACGACCAAGTGGAAGAAGCGCTAGACCACGGCTATTGCGACGTGACCCACCTGTATTCCAGCTGCTCCGGCATGATCCGGGTGCACAGCTACCGGGTTCCCGGCGTGATCGAGGCGGGGCTCAACTTAGACGCGCTGACCGTGCAGGTGATCGCCGACGGCAAGCATCTGCCCCTGTCGCTGCTGCAACTGATTTACCGCTGCAAAGGAGCGGAAAAGATCGAGCTGATCACCGACGGCCTGGAATTCGCGGCGGGCAATCTGGTGGAAGGCACGGTGTACCGCCAGCTGAACGGCGTGGAAACCGTGTATGAGGACGGGGTGATGAAGCTGCTCAGCCGGGAATCCTTCGCGGGCAGCGTGGCCACCATGCACCGCTGCGTGCGCACCATGGCGCAGGCGGGCGTCCCCCTGATCCAAGCCGTGCGAATGGCCAGCGAAAACCCGGCCCGGCGGATCGGCGCGGCGCGGAAAGGCCGCATTGCTCCCGGCATGGATGCCGATCTGCTGCTGATGGACGAAAACTTAGACCTCAAGTGGGTCATGGCGGGCGGACGGGTCATCCGGGATTTTGACGCGCCTGAGGAAGCGTGACCATATGGATATTGCAGTGAACAAAACCTATGCCGTTTTCCGCACGCCTTTTTCGGAAACGGAGGATCTGGCGCAGGCCTTTTCCGGCATCCGGGGGAGCGGCGTCAACGATCAGGACCCGGTGGATTTTTTCTATGCGGGGCTGGTGCGTAAAACATGCCCGGATATCTGGCACGCGGACCGGCTGCTGGCCCTGTCCACCGACGAAGCGCCGCCCCAGGTGATCAGGGGGGCGGACATGGGCGGCAATCACGCCTTGGAATGCGCCGTGGCCGTGGAAACCCAGGACGATATTTTGACCGTTTCGGATATCGGCACCCTTTGGCGGGACGAAAAAGATATGGGATGGACCTGCTTACGGCTTTTGCCGGACGGACGGGGCCTGTTTGCATCCGAAAACATGGGACCGTCGGACACGGAATACGCTTTTGCGGAGGCGATTTCCGGCTCTCTGCATCGGGAGGACGGCGCGTTGCTGCGCGTGACCGGTCAGCAGCCCCGAATCCCTATGGCTTCGTGCATCCGCCATAGGTCGCGGCAGATCACCGCTCTGAAAAACGGACAATGGCGGCGGGCGGACCGGGGGATGCAGGGCTGCGATCAGGCCCGGATCAGAGAAGTATACGAGATCGTCAATCCCGTTTCGGCCATCCGGACGCTGCGAAACGGAAGGCCTCCCGAGGGCTACGCCGGAGAACAGAGCCTGGCTCTGGGGGACGCCATGTTCCGGGCGGAGATCCTGCATACCATCTGCCCGGACGGGACCATCGTGACGGATTTTGACTATCAGGCGATGCAGCCCATCCGGTGGCAGGGGTTTTTAGCGCTGATGTATCAGGAAAAATGCCGCCCCGCAGTCGGAAGCGTGCGGCGGTATATCCCGGGGCTCAAGCCTTTTTACGATGCGGGCCAGCGTTATGATTTTTCCGTGCCCCGCGATATTGCCCTTTCCTTTCCGGCCTCCTTTCCAGCGAGTCCCGACACGTGGGCCGATCCGCGCTTTCCCCCGGACAGGCAGATCGAACAGATCGTGTTCGGGCGCTCCCGTCAGTGCGTCGCCTTCGCGGCGGGCATCCTGCCGGTGGAGGACGGCCGGCCCGAAATCCGGCGGGAGAACGCGGCGGACGCCCTGCGTTTGGTGTCCTCCCGCAAATCTTATCTCACTTTCTGCGGCTCTTCTTCCCCGGCGGAATGCGTGCGACTGTCCATCCCGCCCTTCACCCATGTGAAAGGCGCGGTTTACCGCACGTATTTTCCTTCGGATCGCCATTCATCGCTCTATCTGGTCCCCCACCGGGGCGTTTGCTGGCTGTATGCCGACTGGATGGACAAAAACGGGAAAAGGACCCAGCGCACTTTCCCGGTGCCGCGGGGTGTCCGGCCTGTGCTGCATCAGCTGCGGGGCGACGTTTCATGGACCCTGGAAAACGGTACGCTTCATATGTCCGGCAGCCGGGGATGCGCCGTTTGGGCCTTGCGGCCCGAGGCCGAAACGGAGGCGGAGGTTGCAAAACAGGGCGGTGCGTAGTATAATGGACACCATGAAACAACGGATAATACCTCCGCTACGCGGCACATGAAAAAGAGGAAACGATGAAAGCGCTGATTGTGGACGACGACGTATTCGTCAGAAAATGCCTGCTGAAAATGCTGCCTTGGGAGGAGCTGGGCTTTTCCCAGGTGCTGGAAGCAACGGACGGTACCAGCGCGCTGAAAACGGCGCTGAAAACGGCCCCGGACCTGCTGATCTCGGATGTAAAAATGCCGGGGCTCAGCGGGCTTCAGCTGGCCGAAAAACTGCGCGCGTCCATGGTGGATATCTATATCATCATCCTCAGTGAATACAGCGATTTCGAATTCGTGCACAAAGCGCTGAAAATCGACGTACAGGATTATATCCTCAAGCCTATCACCAAGGAAAGGCTTGGCGAAATCACGGAAAAGATCCGTGAAATGACCGTTCAGCTGGAAAGGCGGAAAACCTACGCCGCCCTTCGGGACGACGGGGAAGTGCTGCGCCGGATGGTGCGCCAGATGCTTTCCACCGAAGACATTCAGGCTTGTAAGGACGCGTTTGAGGAAATGGCGCTGAACAGGATCCGGACGGAGGATGTAAAACCCTTCTGCGTCGCTTTCCTTCGGGAACTGTACGCACAGACAGGCGCGCTGACCTATAAAAAGCAGGAGTTGGAAGCCCTCAGCCGGGACGCCATGGCAGCTTGCTCGGCCATGAAAACCATTTCAGACGTGCTCGTCCTCGTTCAAGAGCAATGCCGGGCCTGTATGGAACTGTGCGCGCATCAGACCGTGCGGACAGCCGGCTATGTGGAGTGGATCGACGAATACATCGAAAAGCATTACAGCGAACCGGACCTGTCCGTATCCTCCATATCGGAAAGGCTGCATCTGTCCGCGGTATATACAGGCACGCTGTACAAACAGCATAAGGGCATCAGCATCATCAGCCGGATCAACGAAGTGCGCCTTCGCCACGCCGAAGAACTGCTGACGGACGTGAACGAAAACGTGCGGTCTATCAGCCAGAGGGTAGGTTATGTGACACCGGATTATTTTTCGCGTCTGTTCAGCTCCGTCCATGGCCTGTCCCCTTCCCAGTACCGTACCATGATGCTGCACGAAAAAAAGGCGGAAGACTGACGGCGTTTTTTTCCCGTCTGTTTTTATCCGCGGAAGGAAGGTGGACGCCATGAAAAAGAGCATGCGGAGGCGCACCTTTTTTCTGCTGCTTGTTGGGATATTGATCCTAGTGCTGGCGTTCACCGGGATTTTTTATAGTTATTTCAGCAGGATCTACAGGGACCGCCTGGAGGAAGAGCAAAAAAGCCTCGTTTCTCAAGCCGTTGAAACGGCGGAAGCGCTGCTGATGAATATCCGGCAGAACGCCTATTATTTGTGCTTCAACGAGGATTTGGCGAACATGCTGGTCAGATCCGAAAGCACTGTGGCCAATCAGCAAATCGAAAACTTAGGCATCGTGTTTTCCGTGAACACCGGCACGCCTACGGCCCCGCTGATGCAGAGCGCTTACCCCATGCTGCTGCTGGACGGCCAATTTCCCCTTTCCGCTTACGCAGACAGCTTTTCCATCGGCCGCAGTATGACCACCCGCCATATTTATTCATCAAAAGGCGTGGAAAACGAGGACTGGTACGTTCAGACCTTGGCGCAGAAGGGGCAGACATACGCTTTCTGCAATGAACGGAACCAAGACTATCTGTTTTTTTCCCACCAGCTGTCCAGCACCCGAATCGCCGATCCGCGCTACAACGATAAAATCGGCGTGGTGGTGTACGCCATGCCCATGCTGCGGCTGAACCGGCTTTTATCGGGAGCTGAATTCAACAGCCAATCCTGCGTCTTGCTTTTGTTCCGGGGCGCGGTGATGGCCAGTACGGACGAACAGCTTTTCCCGGCCGGACAGCCCATGGAAAACGCCGCGGAACTACCCGCCCCCGGAACGGTGGGCAAGACCCGGCTGGGCCGCACGCTCTATTCCGTCACCCAGGCCCGTTTCCAGCGGGATTGGCAATGCGTGCTCCTGGTGCCGGAAAAGAGCATCGTTTATCAAAAAGCGCCCGTTTATCTGCTGGTGCTGATGCTGATTTCACTGGTGGCGGTGGCGCTGATGCTTTCCCTGATCCTGTCCCGGCAGGTGATCCGGCCCATCGTGCGCCTGTCCGGCATCATGGAGCAGGCAAAGGACGCCGAACATATGCCCCCAGCCCAGGAAACCGGGCCTGGGGATGAAATCACCGTTCTGTACCAAAGCTACAACGCCATGCGCCAGCGCATTCAGAGCCTTTCCCGCAAGGCCCTGGATGAGCAAAAAAAGCATCGGGATTCGGAATTGAAAACGATGCAGGCCCAGATCAACCCGCATTTTATCTATAACACCCTGGATTCCATCAGCTGCAGCGCTTTGATGGAAGGCAACGACAGCATCGTCACCATGGTGGCTTCCCTGATCAATATCCTCAAATACAGCATCAACTTTTCCCGCACGACTGTGCCGCTGCGGGAGGAAATCAACTATCTGGAAGATTACATCTGCATCCAGCAGATCCGTTTTGCGGACGGCTTCTCCTTTGAGTACGATATTCCGGAGCGCTACATGTCCGTCCTCGTATCGCCTATTATTTTGCAGCCGCTGGTGGAGAATTCCCTTTTCCATGCGGGAAATCAGGACGGCGGCCTGCGCATCCGCCTGTACTGCGAGGAAAAGGACGGATGCCTGCTCATTCACGTAACGGACAACGGTTCCGCCGGGAACGCGGACAGGATCAACGGATTTTTGACGGTGGATGGCGACCCGGACGGCCATGGGATCGGCATTCGGAACGTATACCGGCGCATCACCCTGCTGTTCGGCGGCCGGGGCGGATTGCATTACGCGCAGCTGCCGGACGGTGGGCTGGACGCCGTCGTGCGTATCCCACTCCAAGGCGTCCTTGCGGAGCCGCGTAACGAAGAAGATGAAGGGACGGGAGGAACGGACTGATGCGATCCATGCTGGAAAATGGCGGGACATTGCGCCCCAATGCCCGCACCTTATGGGAGATTCAGGAGAAAGCCATGCGTCCCCCGGCGGAGACCGCCGCCAACCTGTATATGGAAATCTGCGCCCGGGCAAAAGAAGCCCTGAAACGCGGGGAAGCGCGCCGCGCCGCCGTCCGGGACGGGGAAACGCTGAAAGCCTATCAGCAGGAGGTCCGCAGGCTGTTTTTCCAGTGCATCGGCGGTCTGCCGCCGCCCTTTGCCGCTTCGGCCCAGGTCGTGGACAAACAGGCTTATGGGTTCTTCTCCCTGGAAAAGGTGTTGCTGGAGCCCCGGGAGGGGAGCTTTGCGACGGCGGCTGTCTATACGCCGCTGGGGGAAAGGGGGCCCCGCCCCGCCGTGCTGCTCCTGATCGGCCATACGGACCTGGGCAAAGCGGACCCGGAATACCAATATGTGGCCCAGCTGCTGGCCTTCGCGGGATTCGTGGTGCTGGCCCTGGACCCCTTCGGCGAAGGGGAGCGTTTCGAGCACTACGAAAGCGGCATTGATTTGCAGCCCATTCAGGGCTGTTCCGGCGAACACGACCTGATGGACTGGAAATGCAAGCTGCTGGGCGTTAGCCTGGCCCGTTATTTCATCGGGGACGCCATCGCCGCGCTGGATTATCTTTCTTCCCGGCCGGATGTGGACGAAAACCGCGTGGGCCTCACCGGCCATTCCGGGGGCGGCACCCAAGTCTGCATGATGATGCTGGCGGCGGGGGAACGCTTTGCCTGCGCCGCGCCCTGCACGTATGTGACCGATACCCGGGCCATGCTGGAAGGCGGCGTGGACCCGGACAATGAAATGATCTGGCCCGGCAGTGTGGAAAAAGGCATCGATTATGTGGACCTGCTGGCCGGTATCGCTCCAAAGCCCCTGATGATCTTAGCGGCGGAAAACGATTTCTTCCCCCTGGAGGGCACGAAGCGCACCCTCCGGGCGGCGCGCGCGCTTTGGCGGGCCGCGGGCGGGACCCCGCCGGAAATGACCACGGCCCCCCACGCCCACGCCTATTCCCCCGCCCTGGCCATGGCGGCGGCCCGGTTTTTCCTGCGCCATCTTTCACGAGAGGAACCCGATCTTGCATCTTTCGCTTTTGCGCCGCTGCCCCCGGAGGCCCTGCGCTGTACCCCGGACGGCATGCTGCTCAAAGCCTTTCCCCGGATGCGGACCTTGCAGGATGAACTGAATGGCCTTCTTGCGGAGATTGCCTCAAAACGGGAAAGTGGCCCGGAAGCGTGGATCGGCGAAGCCGTGGGGATGGACAGCGCGGATCCAAGCCCGCCCCGGGTGTACGGAGAGGGCATCTGCGGGCACTACGCCTGGCGGGCCGTTCTGTGGCGGGTCCATGAAGGGCACTGGAACAACGGCGTATTCCTGCGGGACATGCGGCAGGATGATCGAAAGCTGCCCACGGTGATCGCCCTGTGGCCGGAAGGGATAGCCCGGCTGGCCGAGCATTCAGCCTGGATTCATCAAGCCTGCCGGAATGGCTGGCAGGTGCTGGTGATGGATACGGCGGCGGAAGGTTCCCTGCTGCCGGGGCCCTTAGGATCCTCCTCCCTGTACATCGGCTGGGGGACCCTATATAAGCTCAGCGCGTATTTGATCCAGCTGGGCGATTCCTTGTGCGCCTTGCGCGTTCGGGATGTGCTGGCCGCCTGGGGAATGGTTCGGAAATGGCCGGAAGCGGAACGGGTGTGCCTTTACGCCCAGGGCGAAATGTCGCGGTACGCGGAGCTTGCCGCCCTCGTGCGCGGCATTACCTGCCATACGGACGCCCTGTGTCCGCCTTATGAAGAAATCGTTACAGAAAAGTACCATGATCAAACGCACACCCATGCCTGGATTTTTCCCGGCGTCCTGCGGCATACCGACACCAAGGCCATGAGGGACCGTTTGTCCCTGCGCGGCCTGAACATCGGGGATATGGCGGAAACGTCCGCTTTCACCCAAGCACATGAAGGAGGAAAAACGGTATGAAACTGAAAATCGCCATGATCGGCGGCGGCTCCTATTCCTGGACCTACGGCCTGTTCAGCACGTTCCTGGACAATCCCTTCTACGACAGGGAAACGGAACTGTGCCTGTACGATATCAACGAAAAAGCGGTGAACGACACCTTCGCCTTCTGCTCTTACTACAACGATCTATACCCGGAAAAAGCCATCACACTGACCAAAACGCTCTGCGAGGACGAAGCGCTGGACGGGGCCGACTATGTGGTGATCGCCATTTCCCACGGCGGGCTGGAAGCGGAACTGGAGGATCACCGCATCGCCCGGCGGCACGGGTTCTATAACGTGAAGGGCAGCGAGTCCGGCATCGCGGGGGCCAGCCGCACCGTCCGCCACGTGCCGGAATTCATCCGCATTGCAAAGCGCATGAAGCAGCTTTGCCCCAAGGCCGTCATGCTGAACGTGACCAACCCCCTCACCGCCCTGACCCGCTGCGTGCAGAAGTATGAGGACGTAACGGCGGTGGGCTTCTGCCACGGCATCCGCAACCATTTGGAAATCCTGCTGCCCTATTTCGGGGCGGACAGCTTCGCGGGCGTCAGCTTTTCCGTGTCCGGCGTGGATCATTGCTCCTTCCTGACGGATATCCGTTTCCACGGCAAGGACGCTTTGCAGATCATGCGGGACAAGCAGATGATCGAAGCCGCCTGGGCGGGCAAGAACAACATCACCTTCGACGATCCCTTTGCCGGGCGGGAAAACGAGCGCATCCGCTTCATCCTGTGGGATATGCTGGGCTGCATGCCGGGGCTGAGCGACGAGCACTGCGCGGAATTCTATTACCAGACCACCGGCACCCAGGCGAGCCGGGATCTGTTCGGCATGCATTATGACCGCATCGCGGATAGAACCAAGACGGTGGAACGCCTGCGGGATCAGATCGTGAAGCCCCTGGAATCGGGGGAAATGCCGCCCTTCCGGGTCAGCGAGGAACGGCCCGACCGGGTGATCGAAGCGCTGCAGGGGGGCCGGGAATTTTACGACGTGATGAACTACCGCAATTTCGGCCAGACCAGGGAGCTGCCCATGGACACCGTGGTGGAAACCTTCGTCACCTTCGACGCCACCGGCATCCATCCCGCCATCGCCAATCCTCTGCCCAAGGCGGCGCAGCTGGTTGTGCAGGCCACGGCGGTACGGGAAGAAATGTTTATGGAAGCGGCGGCGGAATGGGATGAAAGCAAGCTGACCGCCGCCCTGTGCCAGGATCCCCTGGTGCAGGATTTCACCCGCGTGCGGGCCGTGGCCGGCGATATCATGCGGTACAACGCCCAGTTTGTGAGAAAGTAACCGGTTTTTTACAGATCAAGCATCGAGGTGAACAGGATGAGTCAGCTTTGCGCCGGGTTCGCCCGGGTGAACATCACCCCGCCCATGGGCATGCCCATCGCCGGATACTATCAGGTTCGGCTGGCGGAGAAGGTATTGGACGAGCTGGAAGCCAACGCCGTGGCTGTGGCGGCGGGAGAAGAAAAGCTGCTGCTGATCAGCGTGGACATTTTAGAGCTGCTGTCGCCGTACAGCGATCCCATCCGGGAACGCATCGCCCGGCGTACCGGCGTCCAGGAAGACCACATTTTCCTCGCCTGCACCCACACCCACACGGGCCCCAAGCTGAACGGGGACGAAGCGCCGGAGCTGCAAAAACAGTATTTTGATTTTCTTGCTTCCCGGCTGGAGGACGTGTGCGTGTTCGCCCTGCAGGATCTGCGGCCCGCCCGGATGGGCTACGGAACCGCCCACGCGCCCAACGTTGCCTTTATCCGGCGCTTCCGGATGAAGGACGGCTCCACCCGCACCAATCCCGGCATCAACAATCCGGATATCGCGGAGCCGATCGGCGAAGTGAACGACGCGGTCGGTGTGGTGCGCTTTGAGCGGGAAGGGGCCGACGACATTCTGCTCACCCATTTCGGCTGCCACCCGGACACCGTCGGGGGCTGCGTGATCTCGGCGGACTGGCCCGGCTTTGTCCGCCGCACGCTGGAAAAAACGCTGGATCACGTAAAATGCGTGCTGTTCAACGGCGCGCAGGGGGACGTGAACCATGTGAACACCGCGCCCGGGGACGGCGATCTCAACGACCTGACCCTGGATTTTGACGACGTGATGCGGGGCTACGGCCACGCCCGGTATATGGGCCGGGCCGTGGCGGGTGCGGCGCTGCAGGTTTACGATAAGGTGAACTGGGTGGAGAATCCCTCGGTTTGCGCAGCCCAGCGGGTGATCCGCTGGCCGTCCAACCGGCCCAAGCCGGAGGAACTGCCCCTGGCCCGGCTGTACGACGGTCTGCACCGGGCGGGCCGGGACAGCGAAATCCCCTATCAGGGCATGATGCTGACCACCGTGGTGGCGGAGGCGGACCGCATGCTTCGCCTGGAGCACGGGCCGGAGGATTTCGCCCTGCGCCTGAGCGCGGCGGCGGTGGGCCCGGTGGCCTTCGCGGGCATTCCCGGGGAACCCTTTACGGAAACAGGCCGGGCCATCGCTGGAGCAGCGGGCTGGGGCCTGGCGCTGCCCTGCTGCTGCGTGAATGGCTATGAAAACTATTTCCCCTTGATGAAGGATTACCTGGACGGGGGCTATGAGGCCCGCAGCAGCCTGTTCAGGGCGGGCGTGGCGGAAGCAGTGGCCGACGGATGCCTTTCTCTGCTGAAAACGCTTCGGGAACAGGAGGCGCGCAATCATGCACAAGCACTTTGACGAAGCATCCCTGTTTCTCCCCCTGCCAAAGCCGGTCGTGCGGCCGGGAGAGTTCGTTTTTTCCGCCATGCACCTGGATCATGCCCATATCATCGGCATGTGCGGCGCGCTGCGGGACGCGGGGGCCACGCTGAAAAGCGTCTATGATCCCGACCCGGTCAAGGTGGCTGATTTCTGCCGCTCCTTCCCCGGCACGCGCCCGGCTGCCAGCGAGCGGGAAATCCTGGACGATCCGGAGGTGCGCATGGTGGCTGCCGCCGCAGTCACCTGTGAGCGCGCCGATTTGGGCATCCGGGTCATGGCCGCCGGGAAGGACTATTTCACCGACAAGGCGCCCATGACCAGCCTAAAGCAGCTAAAGGAGGCGCGAGAATGCGTCCGTCAAACGGGGCGCAAGTATATGTGCTATTACGCAGAACGGCTGCATACCCACAGCGGCATTTTCGCGGAACGGCTGATCCGCGCGGGAGCCATCGGGCGGGTGCTGTGCATGCAGGGCTTCGGGCCCCATCGGCTGAACCCCGGTATCCGCCCCGCCTGGTTTTTTGAAAAAGAAAAGTACGGCGGCATCCTGTGCGATATCGGCAGCCACCAGATCGAACAGTTCCTTCAGTTTTCCGGGGAAACGGACGCGGAGGTGCAGCTGAGCCGCGTGGCAAATTACAATCACCCCCAGTATCCCGGCCTGGAGGATTTCGGGGATTGCTGCGTGCTGGGCAAAAACGGCACGGCCTTCTATTTCCGGGTGGATTGGTTCACCCCGGACGGCCTGCGGGAATGGGGCGACAGCCGCACCTTCGTGGTGGGAACGGAAGGCACCCTGGAGCTGCGCAAAACCATCGATCCCGCCGTGCCGGAAAAGACCCGGGATATCGTGATCCTGGTAAACGGCGAGGAGGAACGCCGCTTCCTGACGGACGGGAAGGTGGGCTGCCCGTTTTTCGGAGATCTGATCCTGGACTGCCTGAACCGCACCGAAAACGCCATGACCCAGGAACACTGCTTCAAGGCGGCGGAATTGGGCGTTATCGCCCAGGAAAAGGCCGTGCGGATTGAAAAGCCGTTCTGATTTTCTTCTGTTCCGTTAATATGTTCGGTTTTCCTAAACTATTTCAGGTTGCATAAAACGGTAGAAAAGAATACAATATAGACATCCAAAGAACATATGCTGCGTGAACGGAAAAGGAACGGCGTTTCCGCATCCTGACGGAAAGGAAGGCGAATGCGATGGAAGCGGTCAAAAAAACGAAAGGGTCTTTCCTGCAAAGGTGGGCCTTGAGCTTCCGGAAGCATTGGCGGCTGCATGTGCTGGCCCTGCCTGTGCTGATTTACCTGATCATATTCAATTATGCGCCTATGTTCGGCGTGGTGCTGGCCTTTGAAAAGTACAGCGTGGTCAAAGGGTTTTTCGGCAGCGAATGGGTGGGCATGAAAAACTTTGAGTTCCTGTTCGCTACCACGGATGCCTGGCGCATCACCCGCAACACGGTGCTGTACAACATCGCCTTCATCATCGTGACCACCATCCTTTCCGTGCTGCTGGCGCTGGTGCTGAACGAAATGTATATGAAGCGCCTGTCCAAAACCATTCAAACCATGATGATTATGCCCTATTTCCTGTCCATGTCCGTGGTGGCTATCATCGTATACGCTTTCATCGGGCCCAACGGCGTGGTCAACTCCGTCATCAGGGCGTCGGGCCAGCGGGCGCTTACCAACTGGTACATCTATAAACCTCTGTGGCCCTTCCTGCTGGTGTTCGTCCACTCCTGGAAGGGCGTGGGCTACACGGCCATCGTGTATGTGGCCTCCATTTCCGGCATTTCCCAGGAATACTACGAGGCCGCCGTGCTGGACGGCGCCACCAAGCTGCAGCAGGCCCGCTACATCACCCTGCCGCACCTGAAGCACATCATCGTGATCATGCTGATCCTGAACATGGGCGGCATGTTCAAGGGCGATATGGGCCTGTCCTACAACGTGACGCAGAACAGCGGCGCTTTGTACGAGGTGACCGACGTGATCGACACCTATGTGTACCGCGCCTTAAAGACCCTGGGCAATACCGGCATGTCCACCGCTGCGGGCCTGTATCAGTCGGTGGTCGGCTTTGTGATGATCCTGATTTCCAATAAGATCGTCAGGCGCGTGGATGAAGAATCCGCGCTGTTTTGAGGGGAGGAGGGAAGCGCCGTGAAGAAAAAAGAGCGCGAATCCAATTCCTTTGCCAAGATCAACCGGATCAAACCGGCCACCAACGCGGTGTTCACCTCCGTCATGAGCGTGGTCGCCGTGGCCACCGTCATTCCCGTGGTGCTGGTGTTCATTATTTCGATCACTTCCTCCGAAAGCCTGACCCGCCGCGGTTTTTCCTTCTTTCCCCTTTCCGTCAATACCGTGGCTTACGACAACCTGTTCAAATCCGGCTCCCAGCTGGTGGACAGCTATCTGGTGACCATTGAAGTGACGCTGCTACACACCTTTGTCAGCGTTATGATCATGACCATGTACGCCTACGTATTGTCGCAGCAGCGTTTCCCCGCCCGAAAATTCTACACCTTCGTGGTGTTCTTCACCATGCTGTTTTCCGGCGGCCTGGTGCCCTCCTACATCATCAACGTGAACGTGCTCCATCTTTACGATACGTTCTGGATTTTGGTGCTGAGCAGCATGGTCAGCGCGTTCAACATCATCGTGCTGCGAACGTTCATTACCACCACCATTCCCATCGACCTGTTTGACGCGGCGCAGATCGACGGCGCGACGGAATTTACCATTTTCCTGAACATCGTGCTTCCGCTTTCCAAGGCGGGCCTGGCCACCATCGGCCTGTTCGTGCTGGTGGGCAAATGGAACGAATGGTTTACCGGCATGCTGTACATCGACAATCCCAAGCTGATCCCTTTGCAGACCATGCTGACGCGCATCCAGCAGAAAATCGACTTCATCAAAAACAATTCCAGCATCGCCTCCACCCCCGACGGCATCGCCATGCTGAAAAGCATGCCCTCGGAACAGACCCGGATGGCCATTCTGGTGCTGTCCACCGTGCCCATCCTGTTCGCCTATCCCTTCTTCCAGCGCTATTTCATCCAGGGCATGACCATCGGCAGCGTGAAGGGATAAACAGCTTCGTACTCTTGGCCGGACCGAGCTTTGATCCGGCTTAGAAAATAAAAAGGAGGTAATCCCATGAAGAACCTGAATCGTATCCTGAGCCTAGTTTGCGCGTTCATGCTGCTGGTTGGCTGCGGCGCCGCGCTGGCGGAGGGGCAGAAGCTGGAGCCCGTGACCCTGGAATGGTACGTGGCCGAAGATTCCCAGCCCGATAACGCCGCGGTGTTCGACACGCTGAACGCCTACTTCCAGGAGAAGATCAACACCACCGTCAACTTCCACTTCATTCCCTACTCCGAGTACGCCGACAAGGTGGGCACCATCCTCATGAGCGGCCAGGACGTGGACATCGTCAACGCCAACGGCGCCGTGGGCTATGTGGACTATGTGAACAAGGACTCCTTCGTAGCCATCGAGGATCTGCTCAAGGACTACGCCCCCAACACCTACGCCCTGATTCCCGAGGACCTGTGGGACGCAATGAAGATCAACGGCCACATCTACGGCATTCCTTCCTACAAGGATTCCGTGCAGATGTACAGCGTGATGATCAACAAGACCATGGCCGACGATTGCGGCATCGAGCTGCCGGAGACCGTGAAGGACTACCGGGATATGGTGCCGATCCTGCGGGAAGCCTTTGCCAAGCGCAACGAGCTGCATCCCGAATATAAGCTGAGCGATACCGAATACGTGCCCATCAGCCGCTTCTTCCCCGACCTGGAGCAGTGGGCGCAGTATGAAACCATCAACGGCCTGGCCGTGGTGAACGTGCCCGGCGTGGAAGCCTACGAAGGCATGGGCGCGGGCGAAACCGTGTTCAACAAGTACGCCACCAAGGAATACCGCGAGCTGTGCAAGACGGTGGCCGCGCTGGTCGCCGAGGGCGTGCTGCATGAGAATCCCTGGTACTGGGATCCCGACCGCATCTACAGCTCCGATCCCTATGCTTACCTGGTGCACGACGTGGGCTCCGGCTACGTGTTCGCTGCCGAGCATCAGTATTATCAGGAGTGGGTCACCAAAATGGTGCCCTATGCCCATAACATCGCCTCCACCAACTACCTGCAGGCCGCTGTGGAATGCGTCAGCGTCACCAGCAAGAACCCCGAACGCGCCCTCATGGTGCTGGAGCTGATCAACACTGACCCCTATGTGGCCACCACCCTGCGCTTCGGTATTGAAGGCACCCATTGGAACCAGAGCGAAGAAGAAAACGTGCTGTCCTTTGAAGGCACCAAGAACGCCGATCCTTCCAACCGCGGCCACTACTACTGGTACGGCGCGCAGTTCGGCTCCCTGGTGTATTCCAAGGTGCCCGCCGGCTATCCCTCCAACTTCACCAGCCTGATCAAGGCCGCCAACGAATCCGCCATCTCTGACACCAACCTGGGCTTCATCTTCGATCCCACCAACGTGACCAATGAAATCGCCGCCTGCAGCGCCGTCATCGACGAATTCGAGACGCCGCTCAAGTGGGGCTGGATCGCCGAGGACGAAGTGGACGCTCAGATCGACGCGTTCATTGAAAAGCTGAACGCCTCCGGCGCTGAAAAGATCGTCGCCGAAGCGCAGGCCCAGCTGGACGCCTGGAGAGCGGCCAACAAGTAATATTCAACCCTGAACCGAATTTGCGGGGGGCAGACTCCATCCACGGGCGGAGCTGCCCCCTGACTTGCGATAAAATCCAATTCATGATCGGGAGGAACACACCCTATGATCGGCAATCAGTTTGAATATGCCTCGCCTGAATCCCTGGGCATCCCTTCGGCGGCCGTTGCCGCATTCCTGCGGGAAATGGAGGAATGCCGGTTCCCGCTGCACAGCTATATCCTGATGCGGCATGGAAAGATCGCGGCGGAGGGCTATGTGGCCCCCTTTACGGCGGACAGAAAGCACCGCATGTATTCCGTCAGCAAAAGCTTCACCTCCGTGGCCGTCGGTATGCTGATTACGGAAGGGCGGCTGTCCCTGGACGACAGGGTGGCGGACTTTTTTCCGGAATACCTGCCCGATCATCCCTCGCCCTACACCCTGCGCGCTACCGTGCGGGATTTGCTGAGAATGGCCACGCCCAACGAGGAAAACTCCTATAATTGGGGTGATAAGGACTTCGTAGCTACCTTCTTCAATAACCCCAAGGACAAGCATGAGCCGGGCACCATCTTCCATTACGACACCGCCGGCACCACCACGCTCTGCGGCCTGGTGGAAAAAATCACCGGCATGCCCATCCTGGATTATATGCGCCCCCTGCTGGACGCCCTGGGCATTTCCGGGGATATCTGGTGCATTCAGACCCCCGAGGGCCGTTCCTGGACGGGCAGCGGCATCATGTGCACCTCCCGGGATCTGCTGCGCTTCGGCCTGTTCTGCCTGCAAAAAGGCCAATGGAACGGGCGGCAGTGGGTGGACCGGCAGTACATGGAAGAGGCCACCAGCAAGCAGATCGACATCAACACGGCCCATTCCGGTTACGTCAAGGACGGCTACGGCTATCAGTTCTGGATGGTCCGGGAGGGGGGCTTTGCCTGCTGCGGCATGGGGGGCCAGTTCGCCCTCATGATGCCCAAAGAGGATGTGGTCTTGGTGACCACGGCGGACACTCAGGGCATCGACAACGCGGAGGACGCTACCAAGCGCGCCTTCTACCGCCTCCTGGACAGCATGACGGACGGTCCCCTTCCGGAAGACGAAGCGGGAGCAAAAATGCTGCGGGAATCCACCCCGACGGCGCTGCCCGGCCCCATGGGAAAGACATCCAGCCCCCTGGCGCCGCAGTGGTCCGGCGTCACCTACCGCCTCGATCCCAACCTTTATGGCTTCCTGTGGATGCGGGCGGATTTTGACGGCGATACGTGCACCCTCACCTATGAAAAGGGCACCGGCGTGCATCAGATTTTCCTGGGCCTGGGCCAATGGAAAGAATTTACCTTCCCGGACGCCTACGCTGGGAAAAACGTCGCCGTCCTGGACAAACACTATCAGTGCCTTGGCATGGCGGCCTGGGCAAGCGAAGGCACGCTGCTGGGCAAGGTGTTTTCCGTGGACGATTATCTGGGCGTGATCAATATCCAGCTGACGTTCAAGGGCGACACGCTCACTGTGTTCATGACGAAATGCGCCGAGAATTTCTTCGGGGATTACCGGGGCTATCTGGCGGGCGTGCGGGAAAACGCGTTACTTTGAAACCGGGAGGAAACCATCCATGAAAACCTATGTGCTGGTGGGCACGGGATACCGGGGCCTGTGGTCTTACTGCGAACCCCTGGTCAGGGAATACGCGGACGTGGCCAAGCTGGCCGCTGTGTGCGATATCAATCCCAAGCGGGCCAAGCTGGTGGGCGACTATCTGAAAGCGGACATTCCGGCTTATACGGATTTTGACAGGATGCTCAGGGAGCAAAAGCCCGACGTGGTGATCGTGACCACCAAGGACTGCGCCCACGAGCAGTATATCTGCAAGGCCCTGGAAGCGGGCTGCGACGTGATCACGGAAAAGCCCATGACCACGGACAGCGCCATGTGCGCCCATATCCTGGAAACGGAAAAACGCACGGGGCACAAGGTGGCCGTCACCTTCAACTGCCGCTTTATGGACTTCTATGTGAAGATCAAGGAGCTTCTGATGAGCGGGCTGGTGGGCGACGTACTCAGCGTGCATTACCAATGGCTGCTGGATACCAGCCACGGCGCGGATTATTTCCGCCGCTGGCATTCCATCCGCGCCAATTCCGGCTCGCTTTTGATCCATAAGTCCACCCACCATTTTGATCTGGCCAACTGGTTTTTGGATGACGAGCCGGTGAAGGTGAACGCCTTCGGCACCCGGCGCTTTTACGGCCATACGCGGGAAGAACGGGGGGAACGCTGCTGCACCTGCCCTTACAAGGATTCGTGCGAATTCTTCTTCGATATCGACACGGAGGACGGCGGGCGGCTGAAAATGCTGTACAAGGACTGCGAGGACGCCGACGGCTATATCCGGGACCGGTGCCTGTTTTCCGATGTGATCGACATTGAGGACAGCGTATCCCTCAACGTGAAATACGCCAAGGGCGCGGTGATGAGCTATTCCCTTACCGCCCATTCGCCCTACGAGTGCATGAAGATCGTGTTCAACGGCACCAAGGGACGGCTGGAATGTGATAACGCCTTCGGCGTGGAAACCATCAAATTCTACGACCGGGCCGGTCAATGCTTGCATATCGACCGGAGCCGGGTGCGGAAGCTGCCGGGCGGCCACGGCGGGTCCGACCCCGCCATGCGGGACAGGCTGTTCCGCGGCTGGACGGAGGACCCCTTGAGCCAGATGGCGGATACCAGGGCCGGGGCCATGTCCATTGGCATCGGCATCGCCGCCAATCTGTCTATGAAAGAGGACCGGGCCGTGTATCTGAGCGAGTTTTTAGGAGATTTCTATCCGGAAATGAAGCAAAGGAAATAAAGCAGCGGGAGGGACATTCTGTATGAAAATCATCATTTCCCCAAATGCGGAGGACTTGGGCCGCCGGGCGGCGGAGGAATCCGCCCGCATCATCAACGAGGCTATCGCCGATCACGGCTGCGCCCGGATCGTGCTGTCCACGGGCCAGTCCCAGTTTGAAACGCTGAAATACCTGGTGGCAGCGGATATTGACTGGAGCAAGGTGGAAATGTTCCATCTGGACGAGTACGTGGATCTGCCCATCACCCACATCGCCAGCTTCCGCAAATATTTGAAGGAACGCTTCATCGATAAGACCGGCGTGACGAAATACCACTTTGTGGACGGCACCCCGGAGGGCATCGAGAACCTGACCCGGGAAATCCGCAGCGCGCCCATCGATTTGGGGCTTATCGGCATCGGCCGCAACGGCCATATCGCCTTTAACGATCCCCCGGCGGACTTTGACACCAAAGCGGCGTACCTGATCGTGAACCTGGATCCCGTGTGCCGGGGCCAGCAGGTGGCCGAAGGGTGGTTCGCCACGGTGGACGACGTGCCCCGCCAGGCCGTCAGCATGAGCCCGTGGCAGATCATGCAGTGCAAAGAGATCATTTCCGCCGTGCCCCACGAGGAAAAAGCCTGGGCCGTGAGCCAGACCCTGGCAAACGGGCTGACCAACCAGGTGCCCGCCACCCTGCTCAAAACCCACGATCGCTTCCAGCTGTTTGCGGACGCCGCTTCCTACGCGGACGTAAAGCAGATCGTGACCCTGAAAGGCGAAACCCAGGTGGAGGATTTCCGCGCCTGAAGCGAAAGGTGGCCGCATGTCAAAAGAACTGAAAACGGTGCTGTTCGGCATCGGCGGCTATGCCGCCAATTATCTGGAAGCGTTCAAAAAGCCCCTGCGGGAAAACGTGCGATTGGTAGGGGCGGTGGACCCCTTCGCCCAGACCTGCGCCCTTTGCCCGCTGTATGCAGACGCGGAAACCATGCTGCGGGAGCTTGCGCCCGATATCGCCGTCATCAGCACGCCCATCCAGCTGCATACCCGGCAGGCAGAGCTGGCCTTCGCCCACGGCTGCCATGTGGTGCTGGAAAAGCCCATCGCCGCCACCGTGGACAGCGCCCGGGCCATTCTGGCCGCGCGGGATCGGGCCGGTAAGCTGCTGAACATCGACTATCACTGGTGCTATTCTCCCGCCATGCGGGCCATGAAGGCCGACGCGGAGGCGGGGCGCTTCGGCGCGCCCCGTGCCTTGCGTGCCTTAGTGCTGTGGCCCCGGGGCCACGCCTATTACCATCGGGGCACCGGATGGGCCGGAAAGAAGCAGGACTGTGAAGGGCAGCCGATCTACGACAGCGTGCTCAACAACGCCACGGCTCATTATTTGATGAACATACTGTTCATTTTGGGGGCCCCGGCGGAAAACATCCGGTGCGCCACCTTTCGGGCCAACCCCATCGAAACCTACGATACTGCCGTGCTTACCGCCAAGGCCGCGGGCGCGGATATTTTCCTGGCCGTTTCCCACGCGATCCATGAAACGGAAAAGCAGGAACCGCTGTTTGAATACCGCTACGAAAAGGCCGCCGTCCGCTTCGGCGTGCCGGGCGGGAAGGGCGGCAGACTCCGGGCGTATTTTGACAGCGGAGAAGTGAAGGACTATGGCGAGGTAGACCCGCCTTACATGGAAAACCTGTGGAACATGGTAGACGCCATCCGGGGCGAGGACGGCATCCTGTGCTCCGGCGAAACGGCGCTGCTGCAAACCAGGGCTGTTGAGGATATGCGCGTATTGCAGCCGGAAGCCCAGCCCTTCCCCGAAACGTGGGTCAGGCGGGAGGAAACCATGACTTGGGTACCGGGATTGGCGAAAGCGCTGTGGGCCTGCTATGAGGGCAGGACCCTTCCGAATTGGGACATGCGGACAAACAATCTGTAAACAAAAAGGCGGGACAGTTTCATCTGTCCCGCTATCGAATTTATAGGGTCATGTCGGAAAAGAAAGGGCTTCCATGCTCAGATTCTCCACGGCCCGGATATCTGCATTGTGGCCGCTGCGGCATGTGATGTGCTTTAAGCATACGTCCGAGATGGGATAGCCTTCCACCCCGTCGATCTGGATGGCCGTTCCGGCATGCTCGCAGGAAAGCCCATCCACCAGCACGCGCCGGATCTTGGGCATGTTGGGCTGGGGCCCCGCTTGGTTGCCGTCCACGTAATACCCCATGGTGACGCACACGGCGTAATCCCGCACGTTCTTGATGCGGACGCGGTGATATTCGATATTTTCGATCACGTTGCCCCGCTCATGGGAGGTTTTGATCCAGATGCCGATGAGGCTGTTGCGGAACTCGCAGTCCTCCACCAGGATATTGCGGATGCCGCCGCTGGTTTCCGAGCCGATGGTGATGCCGCCGTGGCACCGGTCGGCTGTGATATGGCGCACCACGATATTTTCGCAGGGGCGGGCGGCTTCCCTCCCGTCCCGGTTCCGGCCGGATTTGAGGCAAACCGCGTCATCGCCGGTGTCGGCGAATACACCGTCCACCAGCCCCCGGCGGCAGCCCTCCAAATTGCAGGCGTCTGTATTCGGTGCATGATCCCAAGGGTTTTTTACCTTGATATCGCGCACGATGATGTTCCTGCACCAGGTTGGATGCACCGTCCAGAAGGGGCTCATGGTGAACGTTGGGCCGTCGATGGTCACGTTTTCGCAGTCCACGAAATGCAGGAGGCCGGGACGCAGCAGCAATTCGTCGTCTGCGTAGACCCGATCCTTCAGCGGCGTCTGCTCTTCTCCCGCCTGATACAGCGCCTCCACCCCGGCGCGGTTCAGGGCCAAATACCACCAAACGAAGCCTTGGCCGTTGAAGGTGCCTTGGCCGGTCACGGCGATATCATGGCACTGATAGGCGTACAGCTGGGCGGAATAGGTATAGCAGCGCACGCCCTCAAACAGGGTGGGCACTGGGGGCAGATAATCCGCCCGCTCCGTGCTGAAAAGCACCTCCGTGTCCGGCTGGGTGTGCAGCTCAATGCCGCTTTTCAAATGGATGGGCCCGGTGAGCCACTTGCCGCCGGGGATCTCCACCCGTCCTCCGCCTAAGGCGGCGAGGTGGTCAATGGCCGCCGCAAAAGCGCGGGTGTTGTTCACCTGGCCGCCGGGCACCGCGCCGAAATCGGCCACGCTCACCTGCCGGGCGGGGATCGCCGCCCCGGTGGGCATTTCAAACGGCGTAAAAAACCCCATATTCGTTCCTCCTTTTTCCTGCCCCGCGACAGGATATACTGACTGAAAGGAAGCGATTTCCGTGAACGTTCACGATCCCCAAGCCCTGCATGAATCCCTTCTGCGCGGCGTTTCTCCCCACTGCCGCTATCGAGAGGACGCATCCCCGGCGGAATGGCGGCAGGAGGCGCGGCGGACGCTGATCCAGCTGCTTGGACTCAAACTGATTCCCGCAGAAAAGCGGGACGCCCGCGTGCTTGACCGCCGTGAGGAAAAGGATTGGGAGGAGTTTCGCCTTTCCCTTCCCACCGAGCCGGGGTATGAAAGCCTCATGCACCTGCTGCTTCCCAAAGGGGTGTCCCATCCGCCGGTGGTGATCTGCCTGCAGGGGCATTCCACGGGCATGCACATTTCCCTGGGACGGCCCCATTATCCGGGAGACGAGGAGGATATCGCGGGAGACCGGGATTACGCCCTCCAAGCCGTCCGGAACGGCTTCGCGGCGCTGACCATCGAACAGCGGGGCTTCGGGGAATGCGGTGGCGGGCCGGAGGGCCCCCAATGCCGGCTGCCCGCGTCCACGGCGCTTTTGCTGGGGCGCACGCTCATCGGCGAACGGGTGCATGATGTTCAGTGCGCCATTGATTTTCTGCGCTCCGGCGCGTTTTCCGTGGACGGGGAACGGATTGCCATTACGGGCAATTCGGGTGGCGGAACGGCCAGCATTTACGCCGCGGCGGTGGATGAGCGCATTGGGGCCTGCATGCCCAGCTGCGCCTTTACCTCGTTTTACGCCTCCATCGGCGTCAGCGCTCATTGCTTCTGCAATTACATCCCCGGCATTGCCCGCGAATTTGACATGGGCGACCTCTGCGCTCTGATCGCGCCCCGTCCGCTGATCGTCATTGCCGGGGAAAAGGATACTTCCTTCCCGCTGAAGGAAGCGCGGGAACAGTTCGTTTTCACGGAGCAAGTTTACGCGCGGCTGTCCGCTTTGGATCGCTGCCGCCTCATCGCCGGACTGGAAGGGCACCGGTATTACGCCAATCTGGCTTGGCCCGCTTTCCATGCCGTCACCGGTTGGTAACGGCCTGCTCCTCCCGGTACTTCTTCCACACCCGTTCAAACCATTGATCCCTTTCCGGCAGGGGCCGGGCGGGTTCCCGGCGGGAAATCCCATTTCGTGTCATGAGCACGCCAGGGGGCGTGCCCTGCTCGCCCTTTGCGTACAGCATGGCGGACAGCACTTCCCTTTGGGTGATCAGGATGTCCCGAAGCAGCAGTCGGTGAATCAGGTCTTCGTCCTTGGATCCGGCGGCGCTTACGTTTTGCAGCGCGTCGGTGATTTCAGACAGCAGTTTTTCCATGGCCTCTTCGTCCCGAAGGAACGCGGCGCAGCGCGTCATACATTCCTGATAATAGGCCGCCGGGCGTTTCCCTTCTTCCGGCAGCGGCCAGTCTTCTTCCGGCAGCGGCTGTGAAGAGACCGTTCTTCCATTTCTCCTGATATGCTGCGCCGCCCGCAGGGAACCTGCCTGGGTGGAATTGAGGGCCGAGCCGCCGGGCCGCTTCCTTCCGAAGGTGCCCGCCGCTTCCCCGCACACGTACAGGCCGGGTACGCAGGTTTGCCAGTTTGCGTCCACCGCCACGCCGCCGTTGTGGTGCTGGGCGCAGACCCGGATCTCCAAAGGCGCTTCATCCAAACGGATGCCATGACTTGCATACAGGGCGATGGCCGGTTCGTTCATGGCCCGCAGCCGTTCGATGGGCGTAGCCTTGAGCGCGCCGCAGCTTCGCAGATAGTTCAGCGCTTCCGGGGACATGTTTTCTTCGTTATATCCTTGGGGATTGTGTACATAATCCAAATAGACCCTGCGGCCCAAATCGTTTTCCCGCTTGACCAGGATATCTACCTCACTGGAGCCTGGCACCTTGCTTTCGTCAAAGGGCCATTGATAGCCTTTGAGGAAGGTGAAAGCCATGGCTTTCCTGTCGCCCAAGGCGTCGGAGAGGAAGTCCCTTTCGATGCCATTTTCATCCACCGATACATACCGGGGCAGGGCCTGCTGATAGCTGCCGCTGACGTTCCAGCGGAAGGAAACGGAAGCCAGCCCATACTGCCAGCAGTCCAGGTTCGCCCCTTCCGCGCCCGCCGCGAAAGCCAGGCCGCTCATGCCGTGCTGGTTTTCAGGGTACACCCGGTCCCGGTAAATGTGGGCGGGACCGCCGGTACACAGCACGATGTTGGCGCAGCGGACGCGCAGTAATTCCTTTTCCCCGGTCAAATACACGTCCAGCGCCGCCACGCCCCGGTCGTCTTTCACGATCCTTGCGGCCAAAGCGTGATTCAGGATGGGCACTTTCCGGGCAAGGACGGATTTTTCCAGGGCTTCCGTCATGAATTTGCTGGTCAGGGGGCCTGCGGAGGTGGCCCGGCGGCGGGTGTCGTGATCGGTCTGATAGCCCACATATTCGCCGTATTCGTTGGTAGGGAAGGGCACGCCTAAGGCACAGAGCTTGAAAAAGCTGGGCGCGGAGGCCGCGGCTTCGCACAGGGCGGTGTCCCCGTTCACGTCAGGGCCGCACAAATCCCGGGCCAGCGCGCCAATGCTGTCCCCCTCGTCCCCGGAAAGGGACAGCTTGTAATAGGTCTGCTTGTCGCTGCCCGTGTTGCGGGAGGTGCCGGCGTTCATGTCCTCAGTGACCAGCAGCAGGCTTTCTTCCCCTAAGGCGGCCAGGGTGTCCGCCGCGTTCAGTCCCGCGCAGCCTGAACCGATAACGACTGTGCGAACGGTGATTTCACGCACGAAGGGCATCTCCTTTTCATCAAAGTCGCTGCAGGGAAAAACCGCCATCCGCGTTGAGCACCTGGCCCGCCGAATAATCCAGCAGCCCTTGGGCGCAGGCCAGCACCATTTTGGCAACGTCCAGAGGTTTTCCGAAGCGCGGAACGGGCAAAAGCCCCCCGTCGATGAGCCGCTGGTATTTTTCGTGCACTACTTTGGTCATGTCCGTATCGATGATGCCGGGGCGCACTTCAAACACGGGGATGCCTTCCTTCGCAAGCCTGTCGGCGAACAGCATGGTCACCATGCCCACGCCCGCTTTGCTCACGCAGTATTCTCCCCGGGAGATACTGGAAGTATAGGCGCTCATGCTGCCGATATTCACGATGTGGGGACCCCAGTCCTTGATTCCCGCTTCCTTTTCCCGCAGCATTTCCCGGGCGGCCAGCTGGGTCATGAACAGGGTGCCTTTCAGGTTGATGCCCACCACCCGGTCAAAGCTTTCCTCCGTCATGTCCAGCAGGTCCCGGCGTTCCAGGGGCGCTACCCCGGCGTTATTCACCAGCAAATCGAACCGCCCGTAATGACTTGCCACATATTGAACGGCAGCTTGGCGGTCCTCCGTTTTGGAAATGTCGCAGGGGAAATAATCAATGGAATCGGGCTGGTCAAGGGGACGTTCCTTTTTTGTGCCGGAATAGACCACCGTCCACCCTTCCTTGGTGAGCAGATCGGCGATGCCCCGGCCTATGCCCCGGCTGGAGCCGGTCACGAACGCTGTTTTCACGGCTTGTACGCCTCCCTGTCCCGCACCACGCAGCCCGCGGGCGTGCCGGCCCGCAGCAGGGCGGCGCACCCGCCGCAGGTGACGCAGACTTTTTTGGGGTCCATCATGCCTTTTTCTTTCAAATCATGAATGAAATCGGGGTAGGCGAAGGCCATGCGGCCAAACCCCGCCATGGCGCAATGCCCATCCGCCACCATCCCAGCGGCCAAGTTGCCCGCCCATTGCCGGAGATAGGAAAAGGCGCTGCCGATCACCGGCACATCCGGCAGGGCATGCTGAATCTCACTGACGCCCGCCATCATGCGGCTTTCCCCTTCCAGGGGATGCTCGTCCGGCACATAATTGCCGCGGTCGTAGGGCCGGTTCACATGGGGGTTTTTGTAGGGATTGCCCATGGTCACGTTGAGAACGGGGATGTTAAATTCCGCTTTGAGCTCTCCGATGAGCCGGATGGGTTCGGTTAGGTCGGGCTTGAGGCCGTCCTTTTCGTTCACGCCGAAGCCCCAGGGGTAGGGGAAACCGTCGTATACGTTCATGCGGCTGGTGAGGAAAAAGCCTTCCCGGGTGACGGTGGACTGCGCCGCCCGGTAGCAGTTTTTGAGAAATCGCGTGCGGTTTTCATAGCTTCCGCCGTAAGGGCCGGGCCGGGTATAAGCGGACAGCAGCTCGCAGGCTAAATACCGGTGGCAGCATTTCACGTCCATGCCGTCAAAGCCAGCCTCCTGGCACAGCTTCGCCGCCCGGGCGTAGGCTTCCTCATACCGCTGCAAATCGTCATCCGATACGATGCGGTCGTCCGGCAGGGGCATGTCCTCCAGGGGCGGGCAGTGATAGGCGATCAGCGGCTCGGGATAACCGTGAGGCTTGGAATAGCGCCCTGAATGGGTGGCCTGCATCACGATCAGCGGCGCATAGCTGTTTTCCTTGAGGGATGTTTCCCGCACTTCATCGAGCAGCTTTTTGTAATTGTCTAAGTTTTCTTCCGTGATGCGCAGCTGATGGGCGGAGGCCTGGGCTTCGGGCACGGTGGCCACAGCCTCAAACCAAATGAGCCCCGGCCCGCCTTGGGCAAAGCGCAGATAGCGGCGGCGGGTCCATTCTCCCGGCGCGCCGTCCAAGGTACCGTCGGTGCCTTCCATGGGCTGGAAAGCGATGCGGTTGGAAGCAGCGTGATTCCCGATGGCGAGCGGTGCAAACAGGGCTGCGGTATCCTGCCGCAAGGGCAGAAAAACCCCTAACTTTTCCGCTTCTTTGCTTGCGTCTGCCAAGGTGGGATAATGAAAGACGGTATGCGTCATGGCGACCACCATCCCTTTATCTGTTTCTGTACCTCATGATACCATATAATCGGCGCAAAAGGTAGGCAATTTTTTAAATGAATACCATAACATTTTAACATTTTTCGCCGGACCGGCTGCTTTTCCGGCCTATTTGACACTTTTCTCCATAGCTGATACCATGATCCTATGCTGAACAGGAGGGCGGATATTTCATGAAGATCGCTTTTGAAGCAGGCGAAGTTTGGTGGGGCGGCGCCAGCGCGAGCCGCGCCTATCCGCTGAAAGAAACCGACTGTTACATGGAAAACCTGATCGACTGCTCCACTTCCGCGGAGAATCAATCCATGCCGCTGTTTGTATCCAGCCATGGCAGATATATCTGGAGCGATCAGCCCTTCCTTGTGACGGTGCAGAACGGCGTTTTCGATTTTGAAGGCGTCCGGCCAGAGATCGTAAAAGCGGGAAGCTGTCTGAAAGACGCTTACCTTGCCGCGCAGAAAGCCCATTTCCCCTGCGACGGACGCAAGCTGCCGGAAAAGTTTTTCAAATATCCGCAGCTCAACACCTGGATGGAATTTACGTATTACGTGACGCAGCAGGGCGTGCTGGATTTCGCACGCAAATGGATCGAAAACGGCTTCACGCCGGGAGTGTTCATCATCGATGAAGGCTGGCAGAAGCGTTACGGCGTGTGGGACTTTGACCGGGCCGGTTTCCCGGATCCCGGCGAAATGGTAAAGCAGCTGCACGCATGGGGCTTTACGGTGCTGCTTTGGGTGGTGCCCTACGTGAGCATCGACGGGCCGGATTATGAACGCTCCCTGCGGCCCTTAAAGGGAACTGATCCTGAATCGGCAAAGCATCTCTATTTGCGCGTAAAAAGCGGAGAAATCGCCATCTTTTCCTGGTGGAACGGATACAGCGCCATGCTGGACATGACGGATGAATACAACCGCGCCTTTTTGCGCACGCAGCTGCGCCGCCTGATGGACGATTACGGCATAGACGGCTTTAAGTTTGACGGGGGTTCGGTCAGAGGCTATTCTCCCTCTCTGCTGGTCAACGGTCAGTTAGACAAACAGATCACCGCCCAAGAGCTCAACAACGCCTGGAACGAATTTGGGGCGGAATTTGAATGGCACGAGTTCAAGGATACCTATGGCCGCGGCGGCAGGAACACCATCCAGCGGCTGCGGGACAAGCATCATAAGTGGGAGCGCAACGGCCTGCAAGACCTGATCCCCTGCGCGATCAACGCGGGGCTGATGGGCTTTCCTTTCCTGTGCCCTGATATGATTGGAGGCGGGGAATGGAGCTACCGGTTCCTGCCCGGCTTCAGCGTGGATGAAGAGCTGTTTGTCCGTATGGCACAGTGTTCCGCGCTGTTCCCGATGATGCAGTTCTCCTGGGCCCCATGGTTGGCGCTGAAACCGGAAAATGTGAAGCTGTGCCTGGAAGCGGCCAAGCTGCATGAACGGCTGTTCCCGGAAATCATGAAGGTCGTGCGTCAATCGCAGCGGACGGGCGAATCGGTCCTGCGCTCTCTGGAATACGAATGCCCGCATCACGGCTTTGAAAACGTCCTTGACGAATATATGATCGGCAGCGATCTCCTGGCCGCGCCCGTACTCGAAAAAGTCGCCGACGCGCGCGAGGTGCTCTTCCCAGCGGGAAGGTGGCGCGGCATGGACGGGAAAGAATATGACGGCCTCACCAGCTGCACCGTTCACACAACGCTTGATACCTTGCCCTGGTTTATCAGGGTGTAAGGCCTGATTATTTGGAGGATGCCATGGAAAAATGCCTGACCGTGAACACCCCCTGAACACCCCTTGGCTGAACACCCGCCCGTGAAGCAAGAAAACCGCCAGTTCCTTTGAAATCAAAGGCTTCAGCGGTTTGAACACAGCTTCATAATTTTGTTGCAAACTCGACCACATAGCCAGAACACATCGTTCACGTCAACCGTGGAGCTTTGAGCTGGACAACTTCAAAGCTTTCAGGATATGTGAAATGACAAACTGGAGCAGAGGCTCGCGGATGGGACATGTCAGGCGGATACGCTTCTGCGGCTCATTCTGCGGCGCCAGGGAATCTGCCAGAGCAGCATGGCGGACCAGCCGGCCACGCAGGCCAGGCCGACGGCGGGGATGCCCAGGGAGGGCGCGGCCAGCAGGGTTACCAGAACGCGGACGGAAATCTGGGTCAGGGATCCCAGGAGAGACGCGGTCATATGGCCGGAACCACGGAGGACGCCCTGATAGCCGTTGGTCAGGCAGGGCAGGAAATAACAGAAGCCGATGATGCTGAAATAGCGGACGCCTTCCTCCAGCATGGCCGCGTCGGCCGTAAAGAGGGACATGAGGGGCCGGCGGAGCAGCAGCACCGCCGCGGAAACCGCCAGGCCGATGACAAACTCCAGACGGATGGCTTTGCGGAAGCCTTCCTCTGTGCGCTCCGGCTGGGCGGCGCCCACGTTCTGGGCGGTGAAAGCCGTGATGCCGGAAGAAATGCTGCGGCCGGGCAGCAGGCCGATATCCTCAATCTTGCGGGCGGCGCTGAAGGCCGCGGCGGCGGTGACGCCCAGGGTGTTGACGGTGCCCTGGATGATGATGTTACCGATGGGCTGGGCGCACTGCTGCAGGGCGGTGATGCCGCCGTAGGAAAGCGTTTTGCGGGCAAGGGAACGGTCAATGCGGAGCGCTTTCAATGGAAACCGCAGGATTGGGACATGGCGGTTTACAAAGCGGAGACATAGCAGGGCGCTGACTGCCTGGGCCAGAATGGTGGCCAGCCCCGCACCGAAAACACCCCAGGACAGGCCCGCGACGAAAAGCAGATCCATGGCCATATTCAGCAAGGATGAGAGGACGAGATAGCGCACGGGTGTTTTGGAATCCCCAACACTGCGGAGGGCGGCAGCGTAAATATTATACAGACAGGTGAAGGGAAGACCGGCGAAAATGACCCGCATATATACAGTTGCGTCCGCGAGCGCTTCCGGCTGGACGGACATCAGGCGAAAAATCACCCCGGTGAAGGGAAATCCCAGGAGCATAACGATCAGAGAGAAGAGAAGCCCCATACAAAGGGTGGTTTTCAGCTCCGAGAGCAGCTGGTCTTCCCGATGGGCGCCGAAGAACTGGCCCATGAGCACGGAAGCGCCTATGCAGACGCCGGAGACGCCGAGGATCAGCAGGGTCATGATCTGATCGCAGGTGCCGACGGCGGCCAGGCCCGCATTGCCCGCAAAGCGGCCAATCACAATGGTATCCACCATGTTATAGGAAAGCTGAAACAGATCTCCCAGGATCAGAGGAATGGAAAACTGAATCAGCTGGCGAAGAATCGGACCGCGAGTCAGATCCCGGACGGTGGAAGACTGTTTCATGGTACGGCCGCCTCCGAATAAACAGATTCGCGGAGTATTATAGCGGAAGAAGCGGAAAAAGACAAAACAAAAAACCGGGCAGCCCCTTGTCAGGAAAGAAAGGAATGGGGTACAATAAACAATGCGGAAATCCTGAGGCCGCAATGGGGCACTGGGGTCAACAAACACAACGAATATAGAGGAGGATGGAAACCATGGGACTGCAACTGACCAACGCGGGACTGAAAAACCGGGAAGCCTGGGAAGCGAAACAGGTGAAACTGCCGGTCTATGACCGGGAAGCGATGATTAGCCGGACGAAGGAAGCGCCGGTCTGGATTCATTTCGGGGCGGGAAATATTTTCCGGGGATTTATTGCGGGACTGCAGCAGCGGCTGCTGAACGCCGGAGAAGCGGAGAAGGGCATCATCGCCGCGGAAACCTTTGACGACGAGATCATCGACCGGATCTACAAGCCCTTTGACAGCCTGACCCTGATGGTTTCACTGAAGCCGGACGGCGGCACGGACCGGGAGGTTATCGCGTCCCTGGCGGACGGATGGAAGGCTTCGCCCCGGTTCGCGGAGGACTGGGAAAAGCTGGAAAAGGCCTTCGCCTGCCCGGCGCTGCAGATGGCTTCCTTCACCATTACGGAGAAGGGCTATGCCCTGCGGGATATGCACGGGGAGCTGATGCCCGTTGTCAAGCAGGATCTGGAAGAAGGTCCCGGAAGCGCTCGGCACGCGATGAGCATCGTGACCGCCCTGATGCTGAAGCGGTTTGAAGCCGGCGCGCATCCCATGGCGCTGGTGAGCATGGACAACTGCAGCCACAACGGCGAAAAGCTGCGGGGCTCCGTGATGGAAATCGCGGAGGGCTGGACAAAGAAGGGCTTCGCGCCGGAAGCTTTCCTAGCCTGGATCGGGGATGAAACGAAGGTTTCCTTCCCCTGGAGCATGATCGACAAGATTACCCCCCGGCCGGCGGACAGCATTACCCGCCAGCTGACGGAGGAAGGCTTTGAGAACATGGAACCCGTGCAGACGGCGAAGCATACCTATATCGCTCCCTTCGTGAACGCGGAGATTCCCCAGTATCTGGTGGTCGAGGACCGGTTCCCGAACGGCCGGCCCGCCCTGGAGAAGGCCGGAGTATACATGACGGACCGGGAGACGGTGAACAAGACCGAACGCATGAAGGTGACTACCTGCCTGAATCCGCTGCACACGGCCCTGGCGGTGAGCGGCTGCCTGCTGGGCTACACGCTGATCGCGGACGAGATGAAGGATCCGGATCTGAAGCGGCTGGTCGAGCGCATCGGCTACACGGAGGGACTGCCGGTGGTGACGGATCCCGGCATCCTGAGCCCGAAGGCCTTCCTGCAGGAAGTGCTGGAGCAGCGGCTGCCCAACCCCTTCATGCCCGACACGCCCCAGCGCATCGCCTGCGACACCTCGCAAAAGGTGCCGATCCGCTTCGGCGAGACCATCAAGGCCCGGCTGGCGGACGGAACCGCGGATATTCTGGAAGGCATTCCGGTGGCGATCGCGGCGTGGCTGCGGTACCTGCTGGCGGTGGACGACCAGGGAGCCCCCATGCAGGTATCCCCGGATCCGATGGCGGAAAGCCTGCAGGAAGCGCTGAAGGATATTCATTTCGGCGAACCGGAGAGCATGGGTGCGCATCTGCGGCCTATCCTGGCGAACACGGTGATCTTCGGCACGGATCTGACGAAGACTCCGCTGGCGGCCAAGATTGAGAAGAACTTCAAAACCATGCTGACGGCCGGCGGCGTGCGCGAAGCGCTGAAGGCCCTTTAAGGAGCAGACAGAATGAAACTATGGGGCGGTCGGTTTGAGAAGGCGACGGACGGGCTGGTAGACGATTTCCACAGCAGCATTTCCTTTGACCAGCGGCTGTACGAGCAGGATATCACCGGATCCATCGCCCACGCGACCATGCTGGGCGAGCAGGGCATCATCCCGCAGGAGGACGCGGAGCGGATTGTGGAAGGCCTGAAGGGCATCCTGGAGGACGCCCGGGAGGGAAAGATCGCCTGGCGGACCGACGCGGAGGACATCCACATGAATGTGGAGACCCTGCTGACGGAACGGATCGGGGAGGCTGGGAAACGGCTGCATACCGGTCGCAGCCGCAACGACCAGGTGGCGCTGGATACCCGGATGTACGCAAAGGCGGCCTGCCGGGAGACGGAGGCCATGCTGGAGGACCTGCTGGAAACGATTCTCGGCATTGCCCAGGAAAACCTGCACACCATCATGCCCGGCTATACCCACATGCAGAAGGCCCAGCCCATCACGCTGGCCCACCATATGATGGCCTATGCCCAGATGTTCCTGCGGGACCGGGAACGGTTCCGCCAGGCCTTCCGGGCAGCGGACGTGATGGTGCTCGGGTCCGGCGCCCTGGCCGGAACCACCTATCCCCTGAACCGGGAGCGGGTGGCGGAGCTGCTGGATTTCAGCGCGATTTCCGAAAACAGCCTGGACGGCGTCAGCGACCGGGATTACATGCTGGACTATCTGGCGGCGGCATCTGTGTGCATGATGCACCTTTCCCGGTTCTGCGAGGAGCTGATCCTGTGGAACACGAATGAGTTCCGCTTTGTGGAGATGGACGACGCCTTTGCCACGGGCAGCAGCATCATGCCGCAGAAAAAGAATCCGGACGTGGCGGAGCTGATCCGGGGCAAGACCGGGCGGGTCTATGGCGATCTGATGGGCCTGCTGACGGTGATGAAGGGACTGCCGCTGGCCTACAACAAGGACATGCAGGAGGACAAGGAAGCCTTCTTTGATGCGCGGGACACGCTGGTGAAGGGGCTTACCGTTTTCACGGCCATGCTGAAGACCGTGACCTTCCGCAAGGATGTGATGGAACGGGGCGCCGCCGGCGGATTCACCAACGCCACGGACTGCGCCGACTATCTGGTGAAGAAGGGCGTGGCCTTCCGGGACGCCCACCGGGTGGTGGGTGAGCTGGTGGCCCACTGCCTGAATGAGGGCAAGGCGCTGCTGGATCTGACGCTGGAGGAGCTGAAGCGGTTCCATCCCGCCTTTGAGGAGGATGTTTTCGGCGATCTGAGCCTGATCAGCTGCGTCGAGAAGCGGGACATTCCCGGCGCGCCGGCGCCGAAGAGCGTGCAGCGGGCGATTGACGCGGCGAGGGAAAAACTGAAAAACTGAGAACAGAAACGGAGGAAGAGCGCTTGATCTACGATTACACCATTACCACGGGCAAGGGCGTCGCCCGGTTTGAGCCCACGGCGGACATGGCGGATGTGGAAGCGTGCGTGAAAGCGCTACTGTGAGGAGGACGGGCAATGAAATTCTCCGGAACGTTTATCAGGGCTACCGATGAAATGTGTGATTTTGACCGCCATGTGGCGGCGCCGTATCTGAGAAAAACCTTTTCCCTGGATCTGGAACCCCGGAAGGCGGAAATCACGATCTGCGGGCTGGGATTCTACGAGCTGACCGTCAATGGAAAAAACATCACCAAGGGACCGCTGGCGCCGTATATCAGCAATCCGGACGACGTATGCTATTACGACCGGTATGATCTGACCGGCCTGCTGAAGAAAGGACCCAACGCTATCGGCATCCTGCTGGGCAACGGATTCAGGAATTCCTTCGGCGGGTTTATCTGGGATTTTGACAAGGCATCCTGCCGGGGCGTGCCCGCAGCGGCGCTGTGCCTGGAAGCGACGGACGGGGAGAAAACCTTCGAAATGGAAGCGGATGAAACCTTCCGGGTGCATCCCTCTCCCGTCCTTTTTGACGAGGAGCGCATGGGCTGCCGCTATGACGCGCGGCTGGAAATCCCGGGCTGGGATCTGGCGGACTTCGATGACAGCGGATGGGAATGCGCAAAGAAGGAAAAACGGCCGCGGGGGATCGCCCGACTCTGCACCGCGGAGCCGATCGCGGTGACTGCGGAGCTGAAACCGGAGAAGATTACCTATTACGAAGAGACGCCGTTCTGCCTGGAGAGCATGAACGCGGGCGCCGCTCCGCTCCCCGGGGCCACGGCAAAACAGGCTTATCTCTACGATTTCGGGGTGAACGACGCGGGCGTGACCCGGCTGCATCTCCGCGGCGCGAAGCCCGGCCAGGTGATCACCGTCCGGCATGCGGAGGAAACCGTCGGCGGAGTTCCCTCGATCAATTCCACAGTGTTTATCCGGCCGGACAGCACGGAGCGCTATATACAGTACGCACAGACGGACGTATATGTTTGCCGGGGCGGCGATGAAGTCTTCCTTCCCCGGTTCAAGTATGACGGATTCCGGTATGCGCTGGTGGAGGGGCTGACGGAAGAACAGGCTACCGAGGACGCGGTGACCTTCCTGGTGATGCATTCCGATCTGAAGGAACGGGCGACATTCAGGTGCTCCGATCCTGTCCTGAACCGGCTGCAGGAGTGTACCCGAAGGTCCGATCTGGCGAATTTCTACTATTTTCCCACGGACTGCCCGCACCGGGAAAAGAACGGCTGGACGGGTGACGCGTCCATGTCGTCGGAGCATATGCTGCTGAACCTGACAGCGGAAAACAGCCTGCGGGAGTGGCTGCTGAACATCCGCCTGGCGCAGCGGGCGGACGGCGCGCTGCCGGGAATCATTCCGACCGGCGGATGGGGCTTCGCCTGGGGCAATGGACCCGCGTGGGACAGCGTGTGCGTCAATCTGCCGTATTTTATCTACCGGTTTACCGGAGACACGGACGTGATCCGGGAAAACGCCGCGATGATCATGCGCTATCTGTTCTACATTTCCGGCAGACGGGATGAGCAGGGTCTGATCGCCATCGGACTCGGCGACTGGCTGGACCCCTTTGAGCAGCAGAACGGCGGCATTGCTTCTCCCCTGCAGGTGACGGACACCGCCGTGATCCACGACCTGGCAGAAAAGGCGGCATTCCTGTTTGAACAGGCGAATCTGACCCGGGAGGCGGATTATGCCCGGGCCATCGCCTGCTCCGTACGGGAGAGCTTCCGGGAGCATCTGATTGATCCGGACACAAAAATCGTGGCAGGAAACTGCCAGACCTCCCAGGCGCTCGCGCTGGAGACCGGTCTGTTTGACGAAGAGGAGGTGCCGGAGGCGAGAAAGCGGTTGCTGGAGATCGTCCATCGGGACGGGGAGCTGAACGCCTGCGGCATGATCGGGCTGCGGTATATCTATCACGCGCTGGTGCACGCGGGAGAGACGGATCTGGCCTACCGGATCATTACCTCCAAACACTGGTCCTGCTACGGATCCTGGCTGGAATACGGCGCCACCTCCCTGTGGGAGTGGTTCCGGGATCCGAAGGTCAGCTTTGAAGGATCCAAGAACCATCATTTCTTCGGGGATATCTCGAGCCTGTTTATCCAGGAGTTTGCGGGACTGAAACCCAATCCGAGGCTGGACGACATCGACAGTTTTGAGGTTTCGCCTCATTTCCCGGGCGCGCTGAGCTTTGCGGAGGCCAGCTATCAGAGCAGGCAGGGCGAGATCCGGGTTCACTGGGAGCGGGCGGGGAAGGAGATTCAGCTGTCCGTCACGGCTCCGGCGGGGACCAGAGGTACCATTATTGCGCCGGACGGATATCAGATGGGACCGGAACAGACGGCCGAAAGCCTCTATTTCGAAGAAGAAAAATGCATCACCAGAATTCTGCAAAGACGGGATTAACCTTGCGTCCGCTGTTACCCAATCGAGCTTCGTTGGCACTCGCTCTCTTGGACAGCTTGCGCATGGGAACTGTTACCCAAATCGGTGCGTCCGCTGTTACCAGCGCTGAAGCGCTGACAGCTTGCGCATGGGAGTCGTTACCCAAATCAAAGATTTGGACGACTCCTC
>CACYGB010000014.1 GCA_902773895.1 uncultured Eubacteriales bacterium | reverse complement strand
CGACCACCACCCAGCTGAGGAAATGGGGCAGGAAAATCGCCGTCTGGCAGATCTTCGCCAGCTTTTTGGAATACAGGTGGGAAATAAGGATGGCCAGCGCCACCGGAATCACGATGCCCAGGATGATAAAAACGATGTTATAGCATACCGTGTTGCGGAACATGGCGATGGTGGTTTTGGAGTTTGAAGAAAACAAAAAATTGAAGTTCGCCAGGCCGCACCAGGGGCTGTTGTGGATCAGGCTCCACAAAAAGCCCTTGCCGGGGGAAACCTTGTACTTTTTGAACGCGATCAGGATGCCGAACATCGGCAGATAGCAGAACAAAAGATACCAGACGACAGTCGGGAACGACAAAAAGAACAGCTGAATATCATCCAGCGTAAGCCTTTTCTTTTTGCCTTTCCGGGCGGGATTCATCGCGTTGTTCCGAATGCTCAATCGATGGGCCCTCCTTGCTTATTTCTGACAAATCCATGTAATAAAAGGTTCTTTTTTGATTATTTTATACCAAAAAGGCTGCCTTGTCAACCTCATTCTTCGGGAAGCGGAGAAAAGGAATTGTTCAAAAACTGTTCCGGAACAGATGCCACATATCTCCGTGCAGCTGACGGCGGAAGGGGAACAGGCCGGCGCTGTCCCGGGTGGGGTAGACCCGGTTGGTCAGCAGCAGCACCCAGAAGCCGCTTTCGGGCTCCACCAGCAGGCTGGTGCCGGTAAAGCCGGTATGCCCGAAGCAGTTTTCGGGCACCTGGTCGCTGAAAAAGCAGTCCGGTGTGCCGGCAATCTGAAATCCCAGGCCCCGGTGGGCGTCCTGGCCGGGGGTATAGTTCCGCCGGGCGGCGGCCAGTGTTTCTTCCTTCAGGAAGCCGTCGCCCCCGCAGGCAAGCATGGCGGCGAAGCGGATGCCGTCGCACAGGGGCATGAACACCCCGGCGTTGCCGGAATTGCCCTGCAGGAAGCGGGCGTTTTCATCGTGCACCACGCCGATCCACGGCTTGCCGGTGACAGGGTCCACCTCCGTGGCGGCACAGGGGGCGCCGGGGGCGGGGCAGTAGCCCGTTTCCGTCATGCCCAGGGGCAGGAATACCTGCTCCCGTGCCAGCTCCTTCAGCGGGCTGCCGAATTTTTTCTCCAGGATCTTGCCCAGCAGGATATAGCCCATGCAGGAATAAATGGGCCGGACGCCGGGCTTTTCGTCCAGGGGGTAACGCAAAATGCAGTCCACGGCCTCCCGGGGATCGGTAAGCAGGCGATCCAGCCGGAAAGAGGGGTTGAACCCGCCGGTGTGGGTCATGAGCATGAAGAGGGTGATGCCCTTTTTATCTTCGGGCGCTTGGGGGAAATAATCGCCCACGGTGTCGGTCAAATGGATGTCGCCCCGTTCGATGGCTTTCAGCGCCACCATGCTTGTGCCCAGCACCTTGGACAGGGAAGCCATGTCGAACCGGGTATGCGCATCCACCGGCTCTCCGCCCGGAAGCGGCGCTTCCCCGGTGAAAGCCCGGGCCAGCACAGTCTTTTTTACGCCAACCGCCGCAGCGGCACAGGGATAACAGCCGTCCTTCCGCCCCTGGTCCAGGCGGGTTTGCAACACGTCCTGATATGATTGCATGGCATTTCTGCCTCCTTTGTCTGGGACCATTATACAACAAATCCCTCCTGATGGCAAGACAAACCGGGGAAGGCAGGATTTTTTTCTTTTCTGTCGAACAAATACAATTTGGGCAAGTGGTCATTTTGCCCCATCTTTGGGCCTGTGAGGATGAACGATGGTTTTTTCGAGCCTGCTTTTCCTGTTCTTTTTTCTGCCGCTGGTGCTGATCGCGCACACGGCGCTGCCGCCGCGGCTGCGCAACGGGTTTTTGCTGCTGGCCAGCCTGGTTTTTTATGCCATCGGCGATTGGAAAAACCTGCCGCTGCTGCTGGCGCTGACGGCCTTTGATTACGGCGCGTGCCGGTGGATGGACGCGCTGACGGGAAAGAAGCGCCGCGCGGTGATGGGCGTCAGCGTGGGTGTCAACGTGCTGGTGCTGGTCGTGTTCAAATACCTGAAGCTCCTCGTTCCCGGCCTTCCTGCCTATCCGGCGCTGCCGCTGGGCATCAGCTTTTTCATCTTCCAGTCCATTTCCTGCCTGGTGGACGTGTACCGCGGCACGGTGCAGGCGGAAAGGAACCTGCGGGACTACGCGGCCTACATCCTTTTGTTTCCCCAGCTGATCGCCGGGCCCATCGTGCGCTACAGCGACGTCAGCGAAGCGCTGCACAGCCGGCAGATCACCCCTGCCGGTTTGGAAAAGGGCATGAAAACCTTCCTAGCCGGCCTGGCGGCCAAGGTGCTTCTGGCCAACCGCCTGGGCGCGCTGTGCGCCGCTCTGCAGGCCATTCCCAATCGGGGCGGCGCTGCCTCCTGGCTGGTGCTGGTCAGCTGTGCTTTCCAATACTACTATGATTTTTTCGGCTATTCCCTGATGGCCATCGGCATGGGCCGTATGCTGGGCTTTTCTTTCCCGCAGAATTTCAACCAGCCTTTTGCCGCCACCTCCATTCAGGATCTGTGGCGCAGATGGCACATGACGCTGGGCACCTGGCTTCGTTCCTATATTTATATTCCGCTGGGCGGCTCCCGGCACGGCAAGGCGCGGATGGTGCTCAGCCTGCTGATCACCTGGACGGTGTCCGGCCTGTGGCACGGCGCCGGATGGAACTTCCTGGCCTGGGGGCTGTTCTTTGCCGTCTTCATTATTCTGGAAACGCTTTTTTACGGCCGCTGGCTGGAAAAGCACCGGGGCGTCGCCCACGTGTATACGCTGATCCTGTTCATCCTGTCCTGGGGATTGTTCCTCTATGAAACACCGGCGGAAATCTTTGCGTTTGCCGGGCAGCTGGTATCCCCGGCGGTGGGGCTGAACACCGCGTTCCTGACGCTGAACGACGCTTTTCCCCTGGCGCTGGCGGTGCTGCTGGCGGTGCCGGCGGTGGGGAAAAAGTTAAAGGAAGCGACGGAAAAATACCCCCGTCTCGGCAACGCCGCGTATGTGCTGCTGTTTGCCCTGAGCGTGCTGTCGCTGATCCGGGCGCAGTACAATCCGTTCCTGTATTTCCGTTTTTAATGGAGAGAGCGCGATGAAAGACTTATTGCTGAAAGCGCCGCTGACGCGGACGGTGCTGCTGCTGATGCTGGCGGGCCTGCTGCTGGCGCTGATTTTGCCCAAGGCGGATTTTTCCGAAATGGAAAACCGTGTGCTGGCTACGGTGGACCTGCGCGCGGGACAACTGGACCGGCAGCTGGAAAACTACCTGGCGGATCATTTTCCCTTTCACGACGCGCTGGTGCAGGGCCAATCCTCCCTGGCGGCAGCGCTGGGCCGGCGGCTGCAAAACGGCGTGCTGATCGGCAGCGGCGGCTGGCTGATGGAGGAGCCCGTGCGGGAAGCGGGCAGCGCGGCCCGGTCCGGCGTGCGGGTGCTGAACGCGCTGCAGGACGCGTATCCCGATCTGCCGTTTTCGGTGATGCTGGTGCCGCCTTCGTCCCACGGAACGGATCATCTGCCGGCGCTGTATCAGGCGGGGGACACCGGCAAAGCCCTGGCGGAACTGCGCGCCGAACTGCGCGCGGAGTGGATCGAAACGGGATTAAAAGACCCCGTTGATTCGTATTATTACCGGACCGACCATCATTTGACGGCGGCAGGCACCCGGGTGTGCTATGAAAGCCTGTGCCGGGCGTGGGGCCTGATGCCCCGGGCGGCGGAGCCGTATTCGGCCGAAGGCTTCCTGGGCTCCTACTGGAGCAAAGCGCCGCTGCTGCAGACGCAGCCCGACGTTCTGACGGCGGATCTGCCTTCCGGCGTAACGCTGACGGTGGACGGGGAAAAGCGGGACGGATTGCTGAACCGGGACAGACTGCAGGGCAGGAACAAATACGCCGCCCTGATCGACAGCGTGTACGGCCACGCGGTGCTGGAAAACACCGCGGCGGAAGGGTCGCTGCTGATTATCGGCGACAGTTATGCCAACTGCCTGGCACCCATGCTGGCCCGGCATTTCGGCCGCATCGACCTGGTGGATCCCCGGTATTTTGCGCAGGAGCTTCCCACGCTGCTCCGGGACGCGGGCACACAGCGGGTGCTGGTGTATTACGGGCTGAACACGTTTTCCCAAACCCGGGCGCTGGCCATGCTGATGCCCTGAACAGGAGGATAGGATGAACACAATCAAGCGGATCGTTTGCCTGGCTTTGCTGCTGGCGCTGCTGTGCGGCGACGGGCTGGCCCTGGAAAAATGCAAGCTGCAAAAGGAAACGGACGAAACGTTCACCGTGCAGATCCAGCGCAAAAAGCCCGCGCCGGACAGCTGGTTCAAAAAAACATGGATCATGGGGGATTCGGTGTCCGAATCCCTGGCCAATTACGAGGTGATCCCCAACCTGAAGGTGTTTCACAAAACCGGTCAGTCCCCCCGGGGCGCGCTGCGGAACCATCACTACGTGGTGGATGGGAAATACCTGACCATGGCGGAGCGCATGGTGCTGCGAAAGCCGCAGAAGCTGCTGCTGATGCTGGGCTCCAACGGGATCGACCACGAAAAGCTGAGCAGCGTGAAGCAGGAATACCACGAACTGGTGGATTACCTGATCGAAAACCTGCCGGGCTGCGAAATTTATCTGCTGGCGGTGACGCCGGTGGCGCCGGTGGCCACCAAACGCTATCCCAAGCTGTCCATGGCCAACATCCAGTCTTTTAATGAAGAAATGATGGAAATCGCCAAGACCCACGGCCTGCATTACGTGGATATATTCACGCCGCTTCTGTCCGAGGACGGAAAACGGATCCAGATCGGCTTCAACACCGGCGACGGCATCCACCTGACCCAGAAGGGCGCCCAGGCGGTGGCGGACGCGATCCGCATGCAGGTGGGAGAGGAGAAGAAGTAAAATGAAGAAAAAGATCATGCTGGGGCTGCTGGGCTGCTTGCTGGCGGCGCTGCTGTGCGGCTGCGGCGCGAAACCGGCGGCGAAACTGCCCGCTGCCCAGGAACTGGCGGACCAGGTGCTGAAAAGCCAGACCTATTCCGAAGAAATGTTCCAGGTCAGCGAAACGCGCGCCAGCACCCTGCTGGACGTGGAGGAAGAGGATTATAAGGAACTGGTGATGATCATGGACGCCTCCCGCACCACGTCCGAGGTGATCGCGGTGCTGACGGCGCCGGACAGCGCAAAGGCGGATCAGGCGGAGCAAAGGATGAAGGACTACCTGGCCTCCCTGAAGGAGCAGTACGAGGATTACCGGCCCGAGGAAATGCCCAAGCTGGAAGCGGCGGCGGTGCAGCGCAGGGCCACCCAGGTGGTGTTGGTGGTGGCGCCGGATCAGCCGGCCGCCCGGCAGGCTGTGCAGAAAGCCTGGGGAAATTGAACGGAGGGGGATGAACACGATGGTGGAGCTGAAAAAGATTGATACCGAAAAACGCAATCCCAAAACCATGCACATTGATACCCTGTCCACTTTGGACATGGTGTCGCTGATCAATGAAGAGGATCATCGCTGCGCCGAGGCGGTGAAGGACGTGCTGCCCGAAATTGCCCGCAGCGTGGACGCCATTTATGAAAAGGTGCATGCCGGCGGCCGGCTGTTTTACGTGGGCGCCGGCACCAGCGGCCGGCTGGGCGTGCTGGATGCGGCGGAATGTCCCCCCACCTACGGCGTGGATCCCGGGCTGGTGGTGGCGCTGATCGCCGGCGGCCCTTCCGCGTTTTTGAAGGCCGTCGAAGGGGCGGAGGATAATTACGATTTGGGCAAAAAAGACCTGACGGAGCATCAGTTTTCCGCGGCCGACGCCTTGGTGGGCATCGCCGCCAGCGGCCGCACGCCCTACGTGCTGGGGGCCATGGATTACGCCCGTTCCCTGGGCGCGCCGGTGATGGCCATCACCTGCTGCCACAACAGCGAAATGAGCCGCCATGCCGACATCACCATGGCGCCGGTGCCGGGGCCCGAGGTGGTGACCGGCTCCTCCCGCATGAAAAGCGGCACCTGCCAGAAGCTGGTGCTGAACATGCTGTCCACCTGCGTGATGATCAAAATGGGCAAGGTGTACGGCAATCTGATGGTGGACGTGATGGCCACCAATGAAAAACTGGTGCACCGGGCCATTTCCATCGTGTGCACGGCGGCGGAGGTGGACGAGGCCACGGCGAAGGCCACGCTGGAGCAGTGCGGTTTTTCCTGCAAAACGGCCATCGTGATGCTGCTGCTGGGGCTGGACGCCGAACAGGCCAGGCAGGCGCTGGCCGCCGCGGACGGGCGCATTGCCCAGGCTATTGCCCATCGGGAGGCGTAAACCATGTATTATTGCGGCTGGGACGGCGGCGGCACCAAAACGGAAGTGTGCCTGCTGGATGCAAATGGACAGGTGCTGGAAACGCGCTCCTTCGGCCCCCTGAACCCCAACGGGACCGCCCGGGAAACGGTGGAAGCCACGGTGCAGGACTGCCTGGCCCTGATGGCGGAGTACGGCCTTTCTCACTGCGCCGGGCTGGTGATCGGCATTGCCGGCGTCAGCAACGCGGACGCCGCCGGGCTGGTGGAGGATGCCGTGCGGCGCGGCGGTTATACCGGCAAGCTCCGATTGCTGGGCGACCAGGAAATCGCGCTGGCCGGCGCGGTGAATGGGCCGGGGGCCGTGCTGATCGCCGGCACCGGGGCCGTTTGCTTTGGCCGTGACGCGCAGGGGAATTCCTTCCGCGTGGGCGGCTACGGTTACCTGATCGACGACGGCGGCAGCGGCTATGCCATCGGACGGGATCTGCTGGCCGCGGCGGTGCGCTGCCTGGACGGACGGCTGCCCGAAAGCTGCCTGACGCCGCTGGTACTGGCGCAATTGCAGGCCCGGGATGCCCGGGACATCGTGACCTGGCTGTACGCGCCGAAAACCGGGAAGAAGGAAATCGCTTCCCTGGCGCCTCTGCTGCTGCAGGGCCTGGAAAAGCAGGACGGCGTCGCCCTGTCCATCGCCCGAAAGGCGGCGGAGGATCTGGCCGAGCTGGTGATCACCGCCTGGCAAAAAACAGGCATGAACGGCGGAGAGCTGGCTCTGATGGGCAGCATTTTACAGCATTATGACCTGATCCGGCAGGGTGTGATCCGGAGCGTGCAGGCCCGTTTTCCCGGCATCGCGGTTCACGATCCGCTGGGCAGCGCGTCCCTGGGGGCCGCCAGGCTGGCGATGCGGCAGGCGGATTGAAGCCCGCAAGGCACAGCATGATCCATGGAATGAAACGTCCTTCTTCTAAGAGGGGCGTTTTTTGGAGCAGCAAAAGAACAGAAAACCGATTGACATTTTTGCCCTGCCTTGCTATGCTTTAGGACATGATGCAAGGGAAAAGGAGGCCGTTTTATGAGCCATGTGATCGTTCCCGAAGGCTACCGTTCCGCGCTGTCGCTGTATGAAACCCAGGCGGCGATTGACCTGATCAAGCAAACGTTTCAAAACGATCTGTCCCACGCGCTGAACCTCAAGCGCGTGTCCGCGCCGCTGTTTGTGGACGGCTCCAGCGGCCTGAACGACGACCTGAACGGGTTCGAGCGCCCCGTTTCCTTTGACATGCTGGAAACGGGGGAGGAGGCCCAGGTGGTGCATTCCCTGGCCAAATGGAAGCGCTACGCCCTGGCCCGGTACCATTTTCCCGTGGGCGAAGGGCTGTACACCGACATGAACGCCATCCGCCGGGATGAAGAACTGGACAACCTGCATTCCGTTTATGTGGATCAGTGGGACTGGGAAAAGGTGATCCGGGAGGAAGACCGCACCCTGGATACGCTGAAGGAAACCATGCAGCGCATCGTTACCGCCATCTGCGTGACGCTGGAAAGGCTCAAGTGGGAATATCCGCAGGTGAAAACCACCCTGCGGCGGGACGTGGTTTTTGTCACTACCCAGGAGCTGGAGGATCTGTACCCCGATAAAACGCCCAAGGAACGGGAAAACCTGTTTTTGAAGGAGCACCGCACCGCCGGCATTTTGCAGATCGGCGGCAGGCTGAAATCCGGCGCGCCCCACGACGGCCGGGCCCCGGACTATGACGATTGGGATCTGAACGGCGATATTATGTTCTGGAATGATTTGCTGGGCTGCGCTTTTGAAATTTCCTCCATGGGCATCCGCGTGTCGCCGGAGTCCCTGGAAAAGCAATTGAAGCTGGCCGGCAAGGAGGAACGCCGCCAGCGGCCCTTCCACCAGGCCCTGCTGCACGGCGATCTGCCCTACACCATCGGCGGCGGCATCGGGCAAAGCCGCATGAGCATGCTGCTGCTGGGCAAGGCCCATATCGGCGAAGTGCAGTCCTCCTACTGGGATCCCCAGACCCGCGCCGTCTGCGAGCAGGCGGGGATCACGCTGCTGTGATTAATTTGGTTCAATAAGGAGCGCTCCGCTCCTTTTTTGTTTCAGCAAAAGCCTTTTCTGGCTTGGATTTTCCCGGATTGGCCCCTTTTCAAACAGACCCGATGCTGGTATAATGAATGGGTATTTGTTTGGAGGGATTTTTGCATGCGTATTATGATCATCGGCGGCGGGAAAATGGGCACCTCTCTGGCCCAGAGCCTGGTGGACGAAGGGCACGACGTGACCATCATTGACCGCAGCGAAGCGGTGCTGCAAAAAAGCATGGATTCCATTGACGCCATGTTCATCAAAGGCAGCGGCGTCAGCACCGAAACGCTGACCGAGGCCGGCGTGCAGCAGGCCGACGTGCTGATTGCCGCCACCGCGGGCGACGAAATCAATATGCTGGCCTGCCTGACCGCCAAGCGGCTGGGCGCCCAGTACACCATCGCCCGCATCCGCGACCCGGAATACCTGAGCAGCCTGCCGTTCCTGCAAAAGGAGCTGGCCATTGATTACGTGGTGAATCCGGAGCGGGCCACGGCCCGGGAAATCAGCCGGATGCTGCGCTTCCCCTTCGCGGGCAGCATTGAAACCTTTGCCCGGGGCCGGGTGGAAATGGTGGATTTCCGCGCGGCGGAGGGCGACCCGGTGGTGGGCGTTCCGCTGAAGGAAATGTACAAAAAGAACCGGCAGCTGCCCCAGGTGCTGTTCTGCGCCGTGGAGCGCGCCGGGGAAATCATCATCCCCAAGGGCGATTTCGTGATCCAGCCCGGTGACCGGGTGCACGTGGTGTCCGACGTGGCTACCATCACCCGCTTCTTTGAGGCGCTGGGCAAGGGCATGGCCACCATCCGTTCCGTCATCATCATGGGCGGCAGCCGTATCGCCTATTACCTGGCCTCCATGCTGCTGAGCATGAAGGTGAAGGTTTCCATCATTGAAATCAACCCGGAAAAAGCCCGCAGGCTGTCGGAAATGCTGCCGGGGGCAGATATTATCGAAGGCGACGGCACCGACCAGGACCTGCTGGAATCAGAGGGCCTGGCGGACGCCCACGCCTTCATTCCCCTGTCCGACCGGGACGAGGAAAACCTGATGAGCGGCTTCTACGCCGTTCAGCGGGGCGTGAAAAAGGTGATCGTCAAATCCAGCCGGGATAATTACTCCGCCATCATGCATCAGATGGGGCTGGACAGCATCATTTCCACCCGGGTGGTGGCGTGCAATACCATCCTGCGCACGGTGCGTTCCCGCGCCAGCCGCTCCTTCGCCGCGGTGGAGAGGATGTACCGGCTTATGAACGGCCAGGCGGAGGCGCTGGAATTTATCGCCCAGGTGGGCGACGATTATATCCACGTGCCGCTGCGGGATCTGCAGGTGATCCGGGACGCCCTGATCGCGGTCATCGTGCGGGACGGCCAGGTGATGGTGCCGTTTGGCAACGATACCATCGAGGCGGGGGACTACGTGGTGGTCATCAGCCGCCGCGCCGGGCTGAGCAACCTGCGGGAAGTTTTCCGCTGACGCGCGCCGTCGGATCAAGCAAAAGGGGATAGCACATTGAATTATAAACTGGTTTTCCGCCTGCTGGGCCGGCTGCTGCTGATGGAAGCGGCGCTGATGGTGCCCTCCCTGGCGGTGGCGCTGATTTTCCGCGAAGGCGACGTGATGGCCTTCGTGTACACCATTTTGCTGACGGCCGCCTGCGGCGCGGCGCCCAGCCTCCTGCTCCATCCGGACCGGGAGGACCTGACGGCCAAGGACGGCATGGCGGTGGCGGGGCTGAGCTGGGTGATCCTGTCCTTTTTCGGGGCGCTGCCTTTCGTGTTTTCCGGGGCCATCCCGCATATGGCGGACGCGTATTTCGAGGCGGGCAGCGGTTTTTCCACCACCGGCTCCACCATCCTGCCGGAAATCGAATCGCTGCCCAGGGGCGTGCTGTTCTGGCGCTCCTTCACCCACTGGATCGGCGGCATGGGCGTGCTGATTTTCACGCTGGCGGTGCTGCCCCGGCTGTCGGGCCGCACGTCCCACCTGGCCCGCGCGGAAAGCCCCGGGCCGACCTTTACCAAGCTGATGCCCAAGATGGGCGACACTGCCAAGGTGCTTTACGCCCTGTACATTGCCCTGACGGCCATTGAGGCGCTGTGCCTGCTGCTGGCCGGCATGAACCTGTACGACGCGCTGATCCACGCCTTCGGCACTGCGGGCACCGGCGGCTTTTCCAACTACAATACCAGCATCGCCGCTTTCCACAGCCCGCTGATCGAGTGGATCATCGCGGTGTTTATGATGCTGTTCGGCGTGAACTTCGCCATGTACCATCACCTGCTGCACAAGGACAAGGATTCCATTCTGCACAATGAGGAGCTGTGGGTGTACCTGGCCATTGTGGCGGGGGCCACGCTGCTGATCACGGTGTCCATCCTGCCCCAGGCCGGCGGCTTTTTCCCGGCGCTGCGGGCGGCGTTCTTCCAGGTGAACGCCATCACCTCCACCACCGGTTTTTCCACGGCGGATTTCAACGTGTGGCCGCTGTTTGCCAAGTCGATCCTGATGATCCTTTTGTGCCTGGGCGCCTGCGCCGGCTCCACCGCCGGCGGCTTCAAGCTGAGCCGGGTGATCCTGCTGGTCAAATCCTCTTTCCGGGATCTGCGCCACACCCTGCAGCCCCGGAAGGTGGCCGTGGTGCGCATGGAAGGCAAGCCGGTGAACGAATCCACCCTGAGCCAGGTGGGCGTGTATCTGTTCCTGTGGCTGGTGCTGGCAGTGGCCGGCACCATCCTGCTGTCCTTTGAAACGGATGACCTGGTGACGGCGGGAACCGCGGCGCTGACGTGCCTGTCCAACGTGGGCCCCGGCCTGAACGGCGTGGGCCCCGCGGAAAACTTCAGCTTCTTTTCCGCGCCGGCCAAGCTGCTGCTGTCCTTCCTGATGCTGGCAGGCCGCCTGGAAATCTATCCGATCCTGCTGCTGTTTTCTCCCAACGTGTGGAAAAAGAACTGACGCGGAAATAAACAAAAAAGCGGCCCTTTGGCGTATCCTCCGAAAGGAAGCTGCTTTGAGGCGGCGGGGACCGCCTCCAAAGAACAGAAAACCGGCGCGGCCATGACGGGCACGCCGGTTTTGTTTTTTGGATTTTGCAGGGCAGAATCCGATCTCACGATGGATGCGCCGGCGTTTCAGCTTTTAACCTTGAGAAACGGTGAACAGCGAATAGAAGTAACCCTTCTGCGCCATCAGTTCGTCAAAGGTCCCCTGTTCCGTAACCGCGCCGTTTTTCAGCGCGAACAGGCCGGTGCAGCGGCGAAGGATATTTTCGTCCAGGTCGTGGGTGACGATGACGCGGGTATAGCCGTCCAGCTTCAGGATCGCGTCCAGCACCTCAAAGGAGGTTTCGGCGTCCAGGGAGGCCGTGGCTTCATCTACGAGGAGGACAGGCGTCTTGCGCAGCAGCGCCCGGGCAATGGAAATCCGCTGCCGTTCGCCACCGGAGAGGCCGGAGCCGTTTTCGCCGCACAGATAGTCCGCGCCTTTTTCGTCCATGAGCTTTTTCAGCCCAGACAGCCGCACGGCGCGGTCGATCTCCTCCTCCGGGAATTCGGAGAACATGGTAATGTTGTCGCGAATGGTGCTGTTGAATACAAACACATTCTGCTGAATGATGGATACCAAATCATAGAGGGAGCCGGCGGAAATGGTTTTGAGTTCCTTCCCGTCATAGAGGATTTCGCCCTGATAGTTTTTCGAGGAGGCCATCAAGAGGTTCAGGATCGTCGACTTTCCGCTGCCGGAGCCGCCTACCAGCGCGTAGCAGCCGCCGGAACGCAGTTTCATGTCCACGCCGCACAGCACGGGCTTTCCTTCTTCGTAGGCAAAGGCAAGATCCCTGACCGAGATTTCCTCGGTGAGATTCGGCGGGATCTGTTCGCCCTCGTCGGAAACATTTTTGTTCAGCGCCTGCGCCAGCTTGTCGATCAGGCCATAGGCGGACTTCATGCCGGCGAAAAACGTCGGAAACGCCTGGATGGGCCCCAGCACGTAGTTCAGCAGCTGTACGAATACGATGGCGGTGCCGGCGGTGATGCCACCCCTGCCGGAGAGGGCCAGCGCGGCGGCCACGAAGAACACGCCGAACTGCAGGACCCCTCCCGCGATGCCGGAAGCGTAACCGACGTGGACATTCACTTTTTCGCGTTTTTTGGATGCGCCGGCAGCGGCCAGGTTGCTGTCCTCATGCAGGCGGGCAATGTTCTTCTCTGCTTTAAAGCTCTTGATCACGGAAAAGCCTGTCAGCGCATCCTTCAGCATCCCGGTGTAGGCTTCCTTTTTATCCGAGACCGCTTTTTCCGCTTTTGCCGCTCTGTCTCCAAGGACGACGGAGACAAGGATCGGCAGCAGAGAAAAGCCGAATGCGACCAGCGTCAGCAGCGGGCTGTACCACAGCATCAGGCCCAGCGCACCGATGAAGGTGAGGCCGACCTGGATTACGCCCTGCAGCTGGCCGATGAAATCCTTTTCGATGGTATTGACATCGTTGGAGAGGGCTGAAATATAGAGCGAGCTGTTCTCTCCCGAGAAGGCCAGGATTCCTTTTTCCATCAGCCGGCTGAAGACGTATTCCCTGTACTGCTTCACAGCCTTTGTGCGGAACTCGGTGAGAAAGGCGCAATCGAGAATCCATGCGATGACATACAGCGCGATCCCGCCTCCCGCAATGAGCAGAAGCGTTCCCATCCTGTACGGACAGACTCCGGAGATCAGATCGGAGACCTCCTTCAGCAGCCACGAGATCACCAGCGCCCCTGCGGCGCCGAGCAGGGCCGCGAGCACGGTCATCGCCAAATTGAATTTGTTTTCCCGGAAAAATTCTTTGAGGAACGGGCGGCGCAGCGCCTGGATTTCCTTCTTATTCATGACGATCCTCCTGTTCAACGAGGGATTTCAAAAGAGCGGTCAGCTCTTCGTTTTCAAATTGGCTGATGGCTTTGCAGACACCGTCCATGGCCGTTGTCCCCAGGTCATCATGGACGCTGGCGCCTTCAATGCGGGTGACAAAGCGGATGTCGCTTTCGTCATAGCTGGGAGAAGCGTCAAAGAACGCGGCAAGTTCTTTGGCCCTGATCAGGGTGCCGCGCGCCTCGCCTTGCTGCCCTGACAGGAACTGCGACCCGGCAAGGGCAGCGAGCAGCGCGGCGCAGATTCTGTCAAGGTAGTTCGGCTTATCTGCTTCCCGCAGCCCGGAAAGAAGCTGAGTCCCCCAGCGCAGGATCGCCTGCAGGGAAGCAAGATCACCACGGCGGTAGTATACGTTCACATAGCCGTTGATCGTTGTGCAAAGATCGGAGATGTGCTTCAAAAGGGATTCCGATAAAAACCGCTGCGCCTCTTCCGCATGCCCGGTCTGAGCCAGCGTATTCCCGATCTCGTGGCTGAACTGCCCGCCGGCATTATGGGCTTTCCAGAGTTCAACGGCTTTGTCCGTTTCATCCAGTCCAAGATAGGTTTCCGCGATCCGCCCATAGATCGTCTGCTCGCTGATCTGCGGATCTTCATTTTGCGGCAGCAGCAGACGGGACCGCTCCAGAAGCTCCAGCGCGCGTTGAGACAGAACCTTGTCCCCGCTGTCATAACCAAACGTGCTGTACAGCACTGCGCTCTCGTTGACGATCCGGAAGGAGTGGGGATACTTCCTGAGCGCCTTTTCCGCCGCAGCAAGCCCGTCCCAGTCCTTGCGGCGGCGGTATTCCTGCAAACGCTTCACCGTCGCTTCCAGGCGGTTATCCTTTACTTCATAGCCCAGCAGCACGTCCACGGAGGTATCGAAAAAATCCGCCATCTGGATGATCATCTCCAGCTCCGGAACCGACAGCTTTGCCTCCCACTTATAGACCGCGCCTGCCGTTACCCCCAGCGCTTCGGAAAGCTGCTCCTGGGTCAGCGACCGGTCCTTGCGGAAGGCGCGGATGTTTTCCGCCAGCATCGTCTTCATGCGTCCGCCTCCTTCGTGTTTCTGATTATACTGCAGGAGAGAGGAAAAGTGAACAGACCGGTCCTATCATTTGGATTTTATTTTCTCTACTGTCAGTAAGAGTTTTGGGCTTTTGCGGGCGAAAAGAATCCGGCAATTGTACCCTCCGGGCTGATTGCAAAAGCCGAAGGGAGGCAGCTTCCTAACGAAGCGCCTCCCTTCGAACAGCTTTTCTGTCAGGCCTGCATCCCGGGCGCCGGCAGGTCGATGCCGTAAAAGTTTTCCGGGAAAGAGCGGCCGTACTTTTCAAAGAACACGTCCTTTTGCTCCAGCCACGAAAAGCCGCAGGCCGCGGCCAGCTTGTTGGAGGGCAGGTTGTCCACCCGGCAGGAATACAGGAACCGACGGCCGTGCAGCACCCGGTATGTGTATTCCAGAAGCGCCTGCACGATTTCCCGGCCGTACCCCTTGCCGGTGAATTTCACGCCCAGCACCACGCCCTGCTCCTGAAAAACGCCGTCCTCGGCGGTGCTGCCGATGCCGGTGTGGCCGATGGCTTCGCCGGTGGCTTTGTCAAACACCGTCCAGGCCCAGGAGTGTTCCTGCTGGAAAACGAGGGTGCGCTTCATGCGCTCCTCCGCTTCCCGGGCGGTGGCGGTGGGCTGCCAGAACAGGTAGCGGGCCGTTTCCTCGTGCCGCCACACGTTTTCGTACATGGAGGGCCAGTCGTCCAGGACCGCCTTGCGGATGACCAGATAGTCGGTTTCGATTCTGCCCGGTTCGATGCGGATCATGTTCCTTCCTCCAGCAGCTTTTGCACGCGGCTGAAATAGGTTTCCACTTCCGCGTCGGTGAGCTTCATGTGTTTTTGCAGCAGGGATACGATTTTCAGCGGCCGCATTTTGGCGTAATACTTGGCGGCGTCCACGTTTTTGCGCCAGTCCTTCATGGTGAAATGCGGCCACCGGGCGATGTGCCGGGGCATCAGCGTGGTTTCAAACAGCGTTTCCCAGGGGGCGAAGTGCGCTTCCACGTAGGACCACTGGAAGGACTGCTCTAGCACCTGGGCAAACCGCTCCAGGAATTTTGCTTTCATTTCCGGCACGTTCAGCAGCGCGGCCAGGGGCTCGTGCCGGAAGCCCTGCACCTTGTCGTTCACCTTTTTGATGAAGTAATTCATGGGCACCTTGTCCAGGCCCTTGAACCCAGCTTCCACGTCGAACAGCAGGTACTTCCATTTGCCGCCCGGCACCCGGTACACGCGCACGTTGGTAAAGTCGGTATTGCCCAGGATCACTTCAAAGGCGGTGTGGGTGAACAGGCTGTCCACGTCCAGCCGGTCCAGCACGTACTGCAGGTTGTCGTCCTTGTTCAGGTTCTTCTTTTTGCAGAAATCGCACAGGGCCAGCCAGTCGGCGTTGTCGCCGTTCTGCAGAAAGCGGTCCGTGCCGGTGCGGGCCAGGATGTCGATGGCGTCGATGTCCTTTTCTTTTGTCACGCCTTCATAGGCGGCAATGAAATATTTGTTGATCTTCTCCCGCAGGTTGTAATGCCCCCAGTACTGGCCGTTGATATACACCTCGATGGCCAGGGCGTCCTGGTAGAGGATGTTCAGCGGCTCGGCCAGGGAGGAGTACACCGGGTCCCGCAGCCGGGTGTAGAAGGCGTCCGAATTGGCGGAGCGCAGCAGCAGCGCCTTGTAGGACGCGTAATCCCGGTGGGGGAAGGGGTTGAAGGCGAATTCCGCCGGCCCGAAGGCCTTCCGGGCGTGAAGGGCGATGGATTTCTGGGCGTTCTGCCGGGCGGAATGGCCGGCGGCGGTGAAGGTGCCCATCTGGTTGATTTCGCATGCGCCCGCCTGGTTGAAGTATTCGATGTTGACGGGGTATTCCCAGTCGTGCTCGTAGTTGGGGTAATCGGCGTTGCTGCCCTTGACCAAGGCGCCCATCTTGGTGTCGAACATGTACTTGCTGTCCGTGATCAGGGAAACGACGGGCACCGGATGCGTTTCCCCGATCCAGTAGGTGGCGGACACCGTGGGGGAAGGCACGCATCCGTCCCGGAAGGCGCGCACGCGCAGGACGCCGGTGGCGGAAAAAGCCAGGCCCTTTTCCGGGAAAGCCTTGCTTTTTTCCGTGGGCGTGGAGCCGTCGGTGGTGTAGCGCAGCGCGGCGCCCTCCTCCGCCCGGGCTTTGACGGTGATCTTTCCGTCGTAGAAGCCGCCGGCCGTCAGGATCACGGGGGCGTTTTCCTGCCGGTCAAAGCCGGCTTTGGCGTTCTTTTTCCCGGGCGTGGCTTCGGCAAAGAACCGGTATTCGCTGTCGCCCAGGGGAAGCCCCCAGGAGACGTTGCCGTACTGCGGGGGAATCACCAGGGATGCCGCGGGCGATGTGCCGTCCTTCTGCGTCAGGTACACCTGATCCCCGGAGGAGGACAGCTTGAAGTTGGCGTAAAAGGGCCCTTTGGCGGTGCTTTTCAGCTCTTTTCCGGTGCAGTAAACCAGCAGGTAGCCGTCCGCCTTGATGGACGCATTCTTGGGGAACGCCCACTTTTTCAGGTTCTTCTGGCTGTCGGACAAATACCAGCCGCCCAGGTTCACCGCCTTTTTGCCGGTGTTGTGCAATTCGATCCAATCGTAGGCTTCGCCGTTGGTGTAAGTGCCGTTGGAGGTCATCACCTCGCTGATGACGATCTCGGCGCCGGCAGGCAGAACCAAAAGGAAGAAAAACAGGGCTATCAGGATTAATCTGCGCATGAACGGTTCCTCAAAAATACGCGGGGTTGTTCCGCTTTTTCTTGTCCGGGTCGATGTATTCCACCTCCATCCGGTCAAAGGGAACGTCCTCGATAAAATGCTCCTTCAGGAAACGAACCTGGGAAAACTGCTCCCAGTCCCTTTCGTGCCTGGGCAGAACGATGGGACGGGGCACGTCCATTTGATGGCAGGCGGCATCCAGCGCCTCCTGCCAGTCGGAAAGCGTACATTCCGCCGTGGTGTCCTTTTCAATGCGGTTTTTGTGCATCAGGCGCACCCAGATGCCTGTGGCCATGCGATCCACTCCTTCCTGTACGGGGCTGCAGCTTATTATGGCATACCGGCGCGGCAAATGCAAGAAAACATTCCAAAAACCTTCGCGGCGCCCTCTTCACAAATGCGAACAAATGTGCTATACTTTCCGGGCACACTGATTCATTGGAGGCCAACATGGAAGACAGGATCATCGTCCGGGGCGCCCGGGAACACAATCTGAAAAATGTCAGCCTGAGCATTCCCCGGGACAAGCTTGTGGTGTTTACGGGGCTCAGCGGCTCGGGCAAATCGTCCCTGGCGTTCGATACCATTTATGCCGAGGGCCAGCGCCGCTATGTGGAAAGCATGTCCTCCTACGCCCGGATGTTTCTGGGCCAGATGGACAAGCCGGACGTGGATTCCATCGAAGGGCTTTCGCCTGCTATTTCCATCGACCAGAAAACCACCGCCCGGAACCCCCGCTCCACCGTGGGCACCGTGACGGAGATCCACGATTACCTGCGCCTTCTGTACGCCCGCACCGGGCTGCCCCATTGCCCCAATTGCGGCAAGGAGATCCGCCAGCAGACGGTGGACGAAATGGTGGACGCCATCGGGGCGCTGCCGGAGGGCAGCCGGGTGCAGATCCTGGCGCCGGTGGTGCGGTCCCGCAAGGGCGAGCACGTGAAGCTGCTGGAGGATGCCCGCAAGGGCGGGTTCGTCCGCGCCCGCATTGACGGGGAAATGTACGAGCTGGATGACGTGCCGTCGCTGGATAAGCAGAAAAAGCACCAGATCGACCTGGTGGTGGACCGGCTGGTGGTGCGTCCCGGCATCCAGCAGCGGCTGGCGGACAGCCTGGAAACGGCCATGAAGCAGTCCGGCGGCCTGGCGGCGGCGCTGCTGGCCGACGGGGAGGAAATGATGTTTTCCCAGAATTATGCCTGCCCCGACTGCGGCGTGAATATCGAGGAACTGGCGCCCCGGATGTTTTCCTTCAACAATCCTTACGGGGCGTGTCCTACCTGCTCGGGCCTGGGGGAACTGATGAAGGTCAGCGCTGACCTGGTGATCCCCAATCCCGAACTGTCGCTGAACCAGGGGGCCGTTTCCTGCATGGGCTGGAACAGCGGGGAGGAAAACTCCACCGCCCACGCCATGTTCCAGGCTATCGCGGACAGCTTCGGGTTTTCCATGGATACGCCGGTGAAGGATCTGCCAAAGGATGCGCTGGACAAGATCCTGTACGGGACCGGCGGCCGGAGAATCAAGATCCAATTTGAAACGGGCAGCTATCAGACAGCCTTTGAGGGCGTGATCCCGTCGCTGGAGCGGCGGTATCAGGAAACCCAGAGCGAAGGCATGAAAGCGGCTTACGAAGAATACATGGCCCATGAAACCTGTCCGGCCTGCAAAGGGCGGCGCCTGAAGCCGGAGGCCCTGGCGGTTACCGTAGGCGGACGGAATATCGCTGAGGTCAGCGAATGGAACATGCGCAAGGTCCGCGCCTTTTTCCAGGAATTGAAGATGTCGGAAAAAGACAGCATGATCGCCGCGCCGATCCTGCGGGAGGTGGACGCCAGGCTGGGCTTTTTGTGCGACGTGGGGCTGGATTACCTGACCTTGTCCCGGGCGGCGGCCACCCTGTCCGGCGGCGAAGCCCAGCGCATCCGCCTGGCCACCCAGATCGGCAGCGGCCTGGTAGGCGTGCTCTACATCCTGGACGAGCCCTCCATCGGGCTGCACCAGCGGGACAACGCCCGGCTGCTGGGCACGCTGCGGCATCTGCAGCAGCTGGGCAACACCCTGATCGTGGTGGAGCATGACGAGGAAACGCTGCGCAGCGCCGATTTCCTGGTGGACATCGGCCCCGGCGCCGGGGAACACGGCGGACGGATCGTGGCCCAGGGCACGGTGGAGGACGTGATGAACGCCCCGGAATCCATCACCGGCCAGTACCTGAGCGGCAAAAAATCCATTCCCATTCCGAAGAAGCGCCGCAAGCCCCAGGGCTGGCTCACCGTGCTGGGCGCCCGGGAGCACAACCTGAAAAATATCGACGTGGACTTCCCCTTGGGGGTGTTCTGCTGCGTCACCGGCGTTTCCGGCAGCGGCAAAAGCAGCCTGGTCAACGCCATCCTGTACACCGCCCTGGCCCATCTGCTGAACCGCGCCCGGCCCCGGAAGGCCGATTATGACGGCATTGAAGGCGTGAAGCAGCTGGACAAGATCATTAACATCGACCAGAGCCCCATCGGCCGTTCGCCCCGCAGCAACCCGGCCACCTACACCGGCCTGTTCGATATGATCCGCAAGGTGTTCGCCCAATTGCCGGAGGCCAAGGTGCGGGGCTACAGGGAAAACCGCTTTTCCTTCAACGTCAAGGGCGGCCGGTGCGAAGCCTGCTCCGGCGACGGGCTTTTGAAAATTGAAATGCACTTCATGGCGGATATTTACGTGCCCTGCGAGGTGTGCCGCGGCAAGCGCTACAACCGGGAAACGCTGGAGGTGAAATACCGGGGCCTGTCCATTGCCGACGTGCTGGATCTGACGGTGGAGGAAGCCATGGGCGTGTTTGAGGCCCATCCCGCCATCATGCAGAAGCTGCGCACGCTCTACGACGTGGGCCTGGGCTACATGAAGCTGGGCCAGCCCAGCACCACCCTGTCCGGCGGCGAAGCCCAGCGGGTGAAGCTGGCCACGGAGCTGAGCCGCAGGGCCACGGGCAAAACGCTGATCCTGCTGGATGAACCTACCACGGGCCTGCACATGGACGACGTGAGCCGGCTGGTGAAGGTGCTGCAGCAGCTGACGGACCAGGGCAACACGGTGCTGGTGATCGAGCACAACCTGGACATTATCAAAACCGCCGACTACCTGATCGACCTGGGCCCGGAGGGCGGCGACGGCGGCGGCACGGTGGTGGCCAAGGGCACGCCGGAGCAGGTGGCCAAAGTGAAGGAAAGCTACACCGGGCAGTTTTTGAAGGGAATCCTGAAAGCATGAGCTACATCATGGATCTGCGCAAAACCATGGGCCACCGCATCCTGATGCAGTGCGCCGGCAGCGTGATCATTGAAAATGAGCGGGGAGAAATCCTGCTGGGCAGGCGCACCGACAACCATCTGTGGGGCTACGCCGGCGGCGCCAAGGAGCTGGGCGAAACCATCGAAAACTGCGCCCAAAGGGAATTGCAGGAGGAAACGGGCCTGATTGCCGATGAGCTGGTTTTCTTCTGCGTCAATTCCGGCCCGGAAGCGCATTACGTTTATCCCAACGGCGACGAGGTGGACAACGTGGAGGTGGTCTACCTGTGCCGGAAATACCATGGCGAGATCCGGCCGCAGGCGGAGGAAATCGAAGAACTGCGCTTTTTCCCGCTGGACGGACTGCCGGAAATATCGCCGCCCATCCGCGGGGTGGTGCAGCGCTACCGGGAAATGCGGCGCGCTGCGGAAGCGGGAGAAGACCGATTCTGACCGGTGCGGGTCTTTTGGCCCATTTTGGGTTTTTCACGGAAAGTTTGGGTGGCTGTTGAAAAAAACAAGAAAACAAGAAAAACAGGGATTTGTCCGGGAAGCTTCCGGAAAATCCCTGTTTTTTTGTTTGGAGACGCCGGTTTATTTCTTCCAGTTGTCCCAGCGTTCCCGGAAATAATGGGCCGCCATTTTGGGCTGCCGGTCCCGGGTGAACAGGCCTTTGCGGTTGCCGCCCACGCGCATGGGGCCCTGGCAGGTGGAAAAATCGGCAAAGTTCCAGGGCATTTCGCCCACGATGAAGGGCCGTTCATCCAGGCAGGCGTTGAAGGCCCGGTAGAAGGCCACCTGGAATTCTTCGGTAAACATTTCGCCCACCGCGCCGTGCAGGCCGGCGATGGTGTCGGCGCCGTATTCGGACAGCACCACGGGCTTGTTCAGCTTTTCCCACCAATCCAGTTCCATGCGCAGGGCGTACTGGGCCGTTTCCAGATCGCCGGACAGGTTGTACCAGCCGTAATAACGGTTGATGAACACAATGTCCATGGAAGGAATGGTCCGGTCCTTTTCATATTCATTCTGGCAGCCCACCAGGGTAACAGGCCGGTTCTGCGGGTCCAGCCGGTGCGCCAGCTGATAGAGCGGATGCCAGTAATCGTAGGCCTTGTCGGGATACACGTCGGTGTTGGGCTCGTTGCCCAGGCTCCACACCACCACGCAGGGATGGTTCTTGTCCCGGCCGATCATGTCCCGCAGCACCTGGGCGTGGTAATCCGCCAGATCCCAGCCGTAATGCTCGTCGGCCCACATGCCGACCGCCGGGGTTTCATCCACGATCACGATGCCTTCCCGGTCGCACAGGGCGTACATTTCCTCGGCGTAGGGGTAGTGGCTGGTGCGGAAGCAGTTGGCGTGCAGCCAATGGAATAAATGGATGTCCGTCACGTTGACACAGTTGTCCATACCCCGTCCGCGGAAGGGGCTGTCCTCGTGCTTGCAGGGCCCGTGGAAATAAAAGGGCTTTCCGTTGATCAGGAAGCGGGTGCCCTCGACCTTCACTTCCCGGATGCCGAAGGACTGGTCGTACCGGTCCGGGCCGTAGGTCACGCGGGCGGTGTACAGGTACGGCGTGCCGGGCCAGGGCTCCCACAAATGGGGCGACGGCACGTGCAGGACGCCTTCGTTTCCTTCCGCCCGGGCCACCGTTTGCCCGTGGGCGTCAAGGATTTCCACCGCGGCGGTTTCGCCGCCTTCGCCATCGACGCTGTAACGCACGTCGCCGTTCAGGAACGGCACCAGGGTAAGATCCCGGATGTAATGCGCCGGCGTCGCGCACAGGCGCACGGGACGCTGGATGCCGGTGTAGTTGAAAAAGTCGAAAGCGGGGCGGTTCACGCCTTTTTCCTGCTGGCGGCGCTTGCCGGCTTCCACGGCGGTGATGCCGGGATTATCCGAACTGAGGAAGGATGAATCGCTTTCCGACCCGATGGGCAGCGTGGCGTGATTGATGCGGTTGTCGCATTCCACGGTCAGCTCCGCCGTTTCGCCGGGGGAGAGGAGGGAAGTGACGTCGATTTCAAAGGGCAGAAAACCGCCCCGGTGGCGGCCCGCCTCCCGGCCGTTGATCAGGATGCGGGCGCTGTGGGCCACGGCGTCGAACCGCAGCACCAGCCGCTGCCCGGCCAGCACGGCGGGGCAGGTCACCCGGGTTTTGTACCAGCTCAGGCCCACGTGGTTGCGGAAAGCCGGATCGGGGCATTGATCGTTGAAGGACGCGGGAACGGCGATGCTTTTCCAGGGCGCGTCCTCCGACAGGCGGAAGGACCAGACGCCGGACAGATCCATCACTGTGCGGGCGGCGTTGGATTGGGGATAAAGCATAATGGATGGCCTCCTTTTCCGTGGTGCGGTTATTTTGTGAATTCGCGCACGCCCAGGGCGGCGCCGCAGCTTTCCCGGACGATCAGGCTGCTTTCAAAGGATTGGTTGAAGGAAATGGGATGACCGGCGGTGATGGACATGATCAATTCCGCCATGGCGGAACGGCCGTGCTCGTAGGGATGCAAATCCACCGTGGTCAGCGAAGGCGTCAGGTACGGCGCGAAGAAAGCGTTGTCGCAGCCTACCAGCGCCATATCCCGGGGCACATCCAGGCCGGAGCGGTGCAGCTGCCGCATCACGCCCAGGGCCACCAGGTCGTTGATGGCGAAAATGGCGGTGGGATAATCCTTGGGCTGGTGGTTGCCCAGCAGGATGCCGGCGCCCAGCTCCCCCGCCTGGGTGTTGCAGCCGGTGAGCATCACGTAGGTGGGATCCTGCGCGCAGCCCAGGCGCGCCGCTTCCTCATAATAGGCGTTTTCCCGGATGATGCTGAAACGGGCGCTGCGGTCGCCGCCCACAAAGGCGATGCGCCGGTGGCCCAGCATGTGCAGGTGCGCCATGGCCTTGCGCACACACTGGGACGGGTCGGACGTGAGGCGCGCGCATTCGATGCCCTCGATGGGCGGCCCGATGGCCACCAGCGGCATGGCCTGCTGAATGCGCTGCAGGCAGGAACGGGTCAGGTCCTGATTGAAGCTGCTTTCCACCGCGAAGCCTGCCAGCAGGGCGCCGGCCGGCTTCAATTCCAGCAGATCGTTGGCCACGGTTTCACAGCCCGTGCCCTCCGGATAGCTGAGCACCAGCAGCCGGTAGCCGCTGCGGGCGGCTTCGGCGGTGGCCCCTTCGCACATGGAGGCGTAATACGGGCTGGTCTGCGAAGAAAGCACCGCCGCAATGCACCGGTCCCCGCCCTTTTTCTGGCCGGAGCGGGCCGCGCCGGGGCGATAGCGCAGGCGCTTCATCGCGGCCTCCACTTTTTCCCGGGTCGCGGCGGATATGCTGCCGCCGGTCATCGCACGGCTGACTGTGGCGGTGGATACGCTCGCCTCTCTGGCCACGTCCACAATGGTGGGCTGTTTTTCACTCATTGCTTTTCCTCCCGATTGCCCGGACGGGTGCGCCGCATTCCCGGGTTTCTCCGTTTCTTCCTGTATTATTATAGCACGCCCGTCGGTTGATTTCAATAGAAAAATGAAAATAATTTCAACTATTTACACTTATTTTCAATAATATATTTGATAAATTTACATTTCAGGGCTTGACACATGGGAAAATTGGGATATAATTGATCGTGAAAGACAATTTTTGCATTTGATTGCTGCGACAGCTTGTAAATGTTTCCAACCCACCCGGGAATCAAAACGGCGCGTCCGTTTCGATAACAAAAAAAGGAGGATCCCATCATGAAAAAGACTTTGGCTCTTGTGCTTGCGGCGATGATGATGCTTTCGCTGCTGGCCGTCCCCGCCCTGGCGGAAGATCAGGTGCTTAAGATCGTCACCTGGGACGCCACCACCACCCCGTACCTCGACGCTCAGAAAGCCGCGTTCGAGGCGACCCACCCCGGCGTCACCATCGAGTATATCGACGTTGCCTCCCAGGACTTCTTTGTGAAGACCACCACCATGCTGGAAGGCGGAGACAAGAGCGACATCTTCATGGTCAAGGAAGTTCCGGACCTGATCAACTGGGTTGCCCAGGGTTTCGCCGCTCCCCTGAACGAATATGTTGCTGCCAGCAATTATGATCTGGCCGGTTTCGCCGGCACCGAGCAGAACTACGCCGTGGACGGCGAGCTCTACGCCATCCCCTTCCGCAGCGACTTCTGGGTCCTGTTCTACAACAAGGATCTGTTCGACGCCGCGCAGGTGGAATACCCCACCAACGACATCACCTGGGACGCCTACGCCGAACTGGCGAAGAAGCTGGCCGATCCCGAAAAGGATATCTTCGGCACCTACTATCACACCTGGCTGTCCGCGGTCGCCAACTGGACCGTAGCCGACGCCAAGAACACCCTGGCTGACGGCGAATACAGCGACCTGCTCTACTTCTACAAGCTCTACCAGGATCTGGAAGACGCAGGCGCCTGCCCCGCTTTCGCTGAGCAGAAAGCCGCCAACCTCCACTACAAGAGCTCTTTCTATAAGGGAAATATCGCCATGCTGCCCATGGGCTACTGGTTCGTATCCTCCCTGATCAACGATATGGCTTCCGGCGAATGCACCCCCTTCAACTGGGGCATCGTATCCGTCCCGCACCTGGACGGCGTGCCTGCCGGTTCCTCCTTCGGCAACCTGACCGGCGCCATGATCAACGCGAAGTCCGAAAACAAGGACCTGGCCTGGGAATACATTTCCTGGCTGGGCGGTGAGGAAGGCTCCGCCGCCACCGCTTCCACCGGCACCCGTCCCGCCCTGGCGACCGACAGCGTCGTTTCCGTGCTCGCCTCCGTGGAAGGCTTCCCGGCTGACGACAACAGCAAGGCTGCCCTGAAACCCGTCTTCGTCGGCATGGAATGGCCGGTCGTGGACAAGGTCAACGACATCAAGAGCATCGTGAATGAAGTGCACACCCAGATCATGACCCGTGAACTGACGCCCGAAGATGGCGTGGAAGAAATGAACGAACGTGTGGGAGACCTCTTCAAATAAGAAGCGGTAATCTCTTCCGCGGGCAGGAAAGGCTCTGCCGTTTCTGCCCGCTTTGTCTTTTTTCAGGTCCGCGCCGCCGGCGCGGACCTGAAAAGGGACAGAGCGCGTCCCCTCTTTGAAGCAACACAGAGAAAGGGCTGAACCGAACCATGACCACCGCAGCACGGACAGGGGAAAGTGCCGTCACGCGCAGGAGCCGGCGCAGAAAGACGCTGGTCGCCTATTCCTTCCTGGCGCCCAACTTCCTGGGATTCGCCATCTTTACTCTGGTGCCCGTCCTTCTTGCCGTCGCCCTCTCCTTCTTTGAATGGAACGGCGGGGATATCTCCCGGATCCGGTTCGTCGGATTCGATAACTACGCCAATATTTTCAACGTCTCCAAGGTGGCGGAAAAGGGAATCGGATATTTCTTCAACCGGGTGGACCTGGGCATCGCCCTGAAGAACACGGTGTTTTACACCGCGGTAACCGTTCCGCTGACTATCGCCTGCGCCCTGGCCCTGGCGATCCTGCTGAACAAAGTCCGCGGCGCCGTGGTTCTCCGGGCCGTCTTTTTCTTCCCTTACGTCGCCTCCATGGTGGCCATATGCGTCTGCTGGTCCTTCATGCTGATGAAAAACGGCCCGATCAACCAGATGCTCATGGCCCTGGGCGTCAATTACAACAAATCCTGGACCGCCGACAGCACCATGGCGATCTGGTCCATCATTCTCGTCAGCGTCTGGCGGAACATGGGCTACTACATGGTCATCTACCTGGCGGCCCTCCAGGGCGTGCCGCGTGAGCTGCTGGAAGCTGCCACGGTGGACGGCGCCGGAAGGTGGAAGCAGTTCATCCACGTGACCCTTCCCCAGCTGCGGCCCACCACCTTCTTCGTTTCCGTCATGATGGTCATCTCCTGCTTCAAAATTTACGACGTGGTGGCCATTATGACCGACGGAGGCCCCGGCCGCGCCACCAAGATGCTGGTTACGTATATCTATGACGAAGCCTTCGCGAAGATCCGTTACGGGCAGGCAAGCGCCATCGCCATGATCCTGCTGATCATCGTTCTTGCCGTCACTATTATCCAGTTCCGGTCCGAGAAAAAATTCTCTGCCGACTGAGAAAGGAGGAAAGCGTTTATGGATCAGGCTCTCCACACAAAATCGATCCGCCGGGACAACCCGGTGGCCCACCGGATCCTGAAGGCCGTTGTCTATTTCCTGCTGCTGGCCATGGCGTTCTTCACGCTGATTCCCTTTGCCTGGATGCTCTTCTCCTCCTTCAAGCTGGAGCGGGAAGTCTTCTCCTATCCCATGACCTGGCTGCCGGAAACCTGGCACTGGGAAAACTATTCCCTGATCTGGCAGAAGGTTTCCCTGCTGACGTATTTCAAAAACACCGCCTTCATCGCCCTCGTTGTCACCTTCCTGCAGACCCTGACCTCCTCCTTTGCCGCCTACGCCTTCGCGAAGCTGGAGTTCCGCGGGCGGGATGCCCTTTTTCTGGCCTATATCGGCACCATCGCGATCCCGTGGCAGGCCTACATGCTGCCCCAGTTCATCATGATGCGTTCCGTCGGGCTGTATGACACCCTGTGGGCCATGGTGGTCCTGCAAGCCTTCTCCGCCTTCGGCGTCTTCCTGATGCGTCAGTTCTACCGCGGAATCCCCACCGACCTGTGCGAAGCCGCCCGGCTGGACGGGCTGAGCGAGTACGGCATCTGGCTGCGGATCATGCTGCCCCTGTCCAAGGCCGCCATCGCCACCCTGGTCATCTTCACCTTCGTCAATACCTGGAACGACTTCATGGGACCCATGATCTACCTGACCCGGGATGAAAACAAGACCATCCAGGTCGGCCTGCGCCGCTTCATCCAGCAGTACTCCGCCGACTACCACCTGATCATGGCCGCCTCCCTCTGCTCCCTGGTTCCGGTTTCCATCGTATTCTTCTGCCTGCAGCGGTACTTCATCGAAGGCATCGCCACCAGCGGCCTGAAAGGATAAACGCCGCCGGGCTCTCCCTCCGGGGAAGCCCGGATCTGGAAGGAGCCTCCATGTTTGCAGAAATATTGAACAGCCGCCCCATGGAAACGCTGCTTTCCGGCGCGGCAGCCTGGGCTGTGCCGCCGGCGAGGGATCCCGCCTGGAACTGCGTTGCGCCGGCGTACCGGCAGGAAATCAGCCGCCTGGCGGACGCGTACCGGACCACGCCGTATCCCATGCGGCTGGCTTCCCGGTTCCTGGATTTTGTGCGGACGGGCAGCCGCAGCGCCGACGAGGAATCGTATTTCCTGCGGCGGCGGAAGCTGTGCGTTTCTGCGCTGAGCTGCTGTATGGGCAACGATGCGGACCTGGACGCGGTGGTGGACGGTATCGTGTGCATCTGCGAGGAAACGGCCTGGGTCATTTCCGCGCATAACGTGAACCCCATTCCCGGCGCGCCCAAACCCGCCGAATACCCGCTGCCGGACCCGCAAAAACCCTACATCGACCTGTTCACCGCCCAAACCGGCATGATCCTGGCGCTGGTCAGGCAAATGCTGGGAAAGCAGCTGGACGCGGTGTCGCCGGTGCTCAATCGCCGGATCGGGGATGAAATTGCCCGGCGCATCCTGACGCCTTTCATGGAAAACGATGATTTCTGGTGGATGGGCTTCCGCCGGAAGGATCTGTGCAACTGGACGCCCTGGATCGTGAGCAACGTGCTGGTGTGCGCCTGTCTTTCCGCCCTGGAAAAGCAGCCGCTGGCCGCCCTGCTGGACCGGGCATGCCGGATGCTGGACCGCTGGCTGGACGTGGTGCCCCGGGACGGCGGATGCGACGAAGGCGCGGGGTACTGGAACATGGCCGGCGGCGCGCTGCTGGATTGCCTGGAAACGCTGGAACAGCTGACAGGCGGCGCGCTGACCCTGTGGGACAATGAAAAGATCCGCAATATCCTGTCGTTCCCCCGGAAGGCGGAGCTGGACGGCGGCTGGTTTGTCAATTTTGCCGATTGCGACGCCCGGCCCTTCCTGTCCGGGGAACGGCTGCAGTTTGCGGGGGAAAAGCTGGGGGACCCGTCACTGACGGCCATGGGCTGCCGGCTGCGGGGTACGCTGGAGGATCAATTGAGCGATGTGCCGCATCTGACCCGGGCGCTGAGGCTGCTGTTCCATCCGGCGGGAAAAGCCGTGGAAGAAAAGGAAAAGCCGGACGTGTGGCTGCCGGATCTGCAGGTGCGGGTGGTGCACAGGGGACCCTGGACCCTGTGCTGCAAGGGCGGCCACAACGGCGAAAGCCATAACCATAACGACGTGGGCTCTTTTATGCTGTACCTGGAAGGCCGGCCGGAAATCGTCGACGCGGGCAACATGACCTATACCGCCAAAACCTTTTCCGACCAGCGCTACACCCTGTGGAACGTGCGCTCCGCTTACCACAACGTGCCCCTGATCGGGGACAGGGAACAGCTGCCCGGCGCGGCCTTCGCCGCCCGGCAGGTGCGCTGCGAACAGGACGGATTGTCCCTGGATATGGCAGCGGCATACGGGGACGTGGCCAAAACGCTGCGGCGCCGGTTGACCCTGACGGCGGAAGGGCTGACTGTGGAAGATTGCGTGGAGCTGTCAAACCCGCGGCCGGTCGCCTGGGTGTTCCTCTTTAGGTACCGGCCCGAATGCCGGGATGGCGCCGTGGAGGATGGCTCGGTCCGCCTCACGTTCCCCGCGGGAATGCGGGCGGAAGCAGAGGAGATCCCCGTGACGGACCCGCGGATGGCCCGGAATTTCCCGGGCAGCTTGTGGCGCGTGCTGGTGCGGGGAGAAGCGCAAAAGGCGGTATTCACCGTCAGGAGGAAGGAACATGCTTGATATTCAGAAAAATCCGCTGCGCACCCGGCAGGATCTGGTGCGGGCAGCGGTTCAATTGATCGATCCCCTGGTGTCCTGCCTGACGCCGGGCAAGGCCCGCATGATCGTGGGGGAAGGCTCGGCCCATTACAGCGAGGACGTGGCCGGCATGGAGGGCTTTTCCCGGGTGCTGTGGGCGCTGGTGCCCATGCTGATGGGCCGCTGTCCGGAGGCCGAGCCGTATTGGAAGCTGTGGAAGGAAGGCATCATCCACGGCACCGATCCCGGCCACCCGGAATACTGGGGCGGCATCGGAAATTATGATCAGCGCATGGTGGAAATGGCGGTGATCGGCATGGGCCTTTGCTTTGTGCCGGACCGGTTTTACGGGGAGCTGACCGCCGCGGAGCAGGACAACCTGTACCGCTGGCTGGACCAGATCAACCGCTACGACATGCCCAAAAACAACTGGCGCTATTTCCGCATCCTGGTGAACATCGGGTTTATGAAGGTGGGCCGGCCGGTGGACGCCCAAAGGCTGACGGAAGACCTGGATATGATGGAAGGCCACTACGTGGGGGACGGCTGGTACTTTGATTACCAGACCAAGCGGGATTATTACACCATTTGGGGCTTCCACTACTACAGCCTGGTGTACGCTGCCGCCATGCGGGATCAGGACCCGGAGAGGTGCGCCCGCTTCATCGAACGGGCCAGGCTGATCGCGCCCCGGTTTGCCTGCTGGTTTGACCGGGAAGGCCGGGCGCTGGCCTATGGCCGCAGCCTGACGTACCGCTTTGCCCAGGGGGCCTTTTGGGCGGCTATGGCCTTTGCCGGCGCGGAAACGGAGGGCCTTTCCTACGGCTGCATGAAGGGCTTCCTGCTTTCCAACCTGCGCTCCTGGGTGAAGATGCCCATTTTCGACCGGGACGGCGTGCTGACGGTGGGGTACGGCTATCCCAACCTGTGCATGGCGGAGGGGTACAACGCCCCCGGCTCCCCCTATTGGGGCATGAAAACCTTCCTGGCCCTGGCGCTGCCGGAAACGCATCCTTTCTGGCAGGCGGAGGAGGAAACATACGCGCCGCCCGCCGTTTTCCTGGATGAGCAGGTGCGCCTGCTGCTGACCCGGGACGCGGAAAACCGGCAGGTGATCGCTTACACCGCCGGCAATCACGGCTGGGAGCATATGCACGAGGATGAAAAATACGAAAAATTCGCCTATTCCACCCACTTCGCTTTTTCGGTGGCCAAGGAACCCACCACGCTGAGCAAGGGCGCCTTTGATTCCATGCTGGCGGTCAAGCGCCGGGGGAGAGATCTGTGGCACGTCCGCAGCGGCGTGGACAGCTTTTCCCTGACCCCGGAGAAGGTTTGCTTTTCCTGGTCGCCTGCCGAGGGCGTCCGCATCGACACGGTCATCGCGCCGCTGGGCATGTGGCACGTGCGGAAGCATGTGATCCGCACGGAAGAACCGCTGGAGGCGGCGGAAGGGGCTTTCTCCGTGCGCAAGGATTGGGCCGGAAGCCGTCCCTGCGACCGGATCGCCTCCCGGCTGGAGGAAGGGAGCGGCTTTGCCACCGCGTCCGGCGCGTTCGGCGCCAGCGCCATTTTTGCCTTGACGGGCTATGCAAAGGGCGAAGTCGTTTCCACGGAACCCAATACCAACCTGCTCTATCCCCGGTGCGTGCTGCCCATGCTGCGGGCGGAAATCGGCACGGGGGAAGGGGTGCTGCTGTGCGCGGTGTACGGCGGCGCGCAGGAGGACTGCCCCCATTCCGTACCAAAGGAGGTTCTGGATCTTGCAGAATCGTTATGAGGAAGCGGCCCGGCAAGCCACGCAAAAATTCCGCCGCACGGCCGAAGCAGCGGCCCGGGAAGGGCTCATTCCCTATAAAAGCGAGGAGGGCCGCTGGATCGGTTCGCCCTATGACGGCAACAGCTGGTGGACCGGCGGCTTCTGGCCGGCGCTGATGTGGCAGCTGTATGAAAGGGAGAAGGATGAGTTTTTCCTGGCGGAGGCCCGGCGGGCGGAAAAACTGCTGACGGATGAATTCCGGGTGTTCCGCTACCTGAACCACGACGTGGGGTTCATGTACCTGCTCTCCTGCGGCGCGGACGCCAAACTGACCGGAAACGAGCAGGCGCGGCAGGATACCCTGCATGCCGCCAGCCTGCTGATGGGGCGGTTCAACCCGGCGGGCTACATCCGCGCCTGGAATCATCCGGCGCAGGCGGGCTACGCCATCATCGACTGCATGATGAACCTGAGCCTGCTTTTCTGGGCCAGCCGGCAGACGGGGGACCCCCGGTTCGCGAACACGGCGCGCATTCACGCCGACACGTCCCTGCGGGAATTTGTGCGGCCGGACGGATCGGTAAGCCATATCATTGAACTGGACCCGGAAACGGGCGCGCGGGTCCGGGAGCACGCCGGCCAGGGCTACTGCCTGGGCAGCCAGTGGAGCCGGGGCCAGGCCTGGGGGCTGTACGGCTTCACGTTGGCCTACCTGAACACCCGGGAGAAACGGTATCTGGACGCGGCGGTAAAAATCGCGGACAATTTCCGGCGCCACATCCGGCCGGACGGCCTGACGGACTGCGACTTTTGCCAGCCGGATACGGAAGAACGCATCGACAACATCGCCGGCGGCATCGCCGCCTGCGGCTTGCTGGAGCTGGAAAAAATCACCGGGGATCCCGCCTGCCGGGAGGCGGCGGAAAAACTGGTGAACGGCCTGCTGGATCACTGCTGCGACTGGACGGACGCGCGCTGCGGCATCCTGACCAAGTGCACCGCCAGCTACCATGACGACGGCGCGGGAAGGCACACCAACATCACCTACGGCGATTATTTCCTGGTGGAAGCGCTGGCAAAGCTGAACGGCACCGACCCCATGCTGTGGCTGTAAGGAGCAGAATCATGATCAGAGTGGAACTGAGGGACCGCGACGGACGGGTCCTTGCGGCGGCGGAGCATGAAAAGGAAGCGCTGCTGTGCGTGGACCGGGTCTATGAAGCGGGGGACACCGTGGTGATCACCGGCCCCCGGCATATGACCGTGCAGATGGACCAGGCGCTGCCCGCCGGGGAGATTTACGCGCCGCAGGGGAAAATGACCTGGCCCGTTCCCGCCGGGGAACACCGGCTGGCCTATGCGCCGGGTACGTTTGAAGCGCCGCGGCACATTGTGCAGGCCTGGGAAATGGCGGACCCGTCTGCCCGGCGGAATCTTGCCTGCAACCCTGCCGACCTGCGGGGCGGCACGGATTTTTATCCCCACTGTACCGCCAACGTGGAAACGCGGAACGAAGCTTGCTTCTGCGCCCGGAACGTCATCGACGGGCTGCGGTTCAACACGTTCCACGGGGAATGGCCCTTCCAAAGCTGGGGCATCGGCGCCCGGGAGGACGCCTGGTGCCTGCTGGACCTGGGCAGGGAAGCCGACGTGGATGCCATGGCGCTGACGCTGCGGGCGGATTTTCCCCACGACGCCTACTGGACCGCCGGCCACGTGGTGCTTTCCGACGGGACGGATCATTTCTTCCGCCTGGAGAAAACGGGGGACAGGCAATGGATTCCCCTGGGACGCCACCGGGTGCGCTGGCTGCGGCTGGAACGGCTGCAGAAAAGCGATGATCCCTCCGCGTTCCCGGCGCTGACGGAATGGGAAGTGTTCGGCGCGGATGCGGAAGCGTAAAGAAAACGCCTGACGGAAGGCTTTCCTGCCGTCAGGCGTTTTTTTGCGGGGCGCGGATGCGCCCTTTTTTCAGTTCAGGGAGAAGGTGGACACCAGGTGGTCGATGCGGGTGCCGTAGCCGTCCGCCATTTCCAGTGCATAGCTGGTGAACAGCTGCAGCTCCTTGCCGTTCTTCTGCACCAGGTAGTATTCGTAATAGGTGGTGTCGTCATGGCCGGCACGGAAGTACAGGGTGTCGCCGCCTTCGGTCATGGCCGTTTGGATTTCGTTCAGGGAGGAAGCGGGCACGTTGTCCGCCACCGGCTTGTTCTGCAGGTACGCCAGGCCGCTCATCCCCGTTTTTTCGGGCAGCTCCACCGTGATGAACACCGGCACGCCGGATTCCTCGGCGCAGTGGATCATCAGTTGGCCCTGGGCGTCGTTGAGGGTGTCCCACAGCACGGTGAAGGTATCGGGCGTGTACCAGAAGGTAAAGCCCACGTCGGTGTTTTCATACTTGGTTTCGGCCAGGATCTCGGGCATGCCTTCCACTTCGATGGTGGTGTAGCGGTCTTCCGCCAGCGCGGGCAGCGCCAGCAGCATCGCCAGCGTCAGGACCAGAATTTTTTTCATCAGAATCAGCCTCCTTATATGACTTTTTCTCCGCAATAGGGGCAGCAGCCGTTGGCGTCCGGAACCGCGACGGCGCTGCAGAAGGGACAGGCGATCTTTTCCGGGGCTGCCGCGGCAGGTTCCTCCGCCGGCGTTTCCGCCGCCTCGTTTTCATCGGGCAACTGCAGGATCGCCCGGCGCATTTCCTCCGCCAGGGCGGCATACTTCCGGTATGCTTCGTCGTGCTCGGTGTCCGGCTCTGTTTTCACGGGCTTGGGGATGTTCAGCCCGATCAGGCTGCCCAGCACCTGGGCCGGCGTGTTTTCGTCGGGAATGCCGGTTTTGATTTCCACGTTGTTTTTGTTCACGCGGAAACGCATGTCGTCAAACCAGGGATGGTTCACCCGGACCGTCAGGTAGAAGCGGTAGCTGTGGGTGTACCGGGGCGGATCGTAGCTCACCGGCTTATTGTCCTTGTCCCGGGTTTTTTCTTCCGTTTTGCTGTGCTCCACGTCGATTTCGCAGCCGGACACGTCCTTGAGCGCGATGACGTCGGGGTTTTCGCTCATGCTTTGGCCGCCGCGCCGGATCACAAACTGCTGGTTTTCTTCGTCGATCGCCAGCAGGTTGCCTTCGCCCAGGGTGCGGCTGGCGCGGAAGGCGGCCGCCTTTTCCCTGTTTTCTTCCCGGTATGCCAGCTGATCCCGGATGTCCTGTACCGTGGAGCGCCGCCGGTCGGAAAACCAGGGGGACAGTTTGGCTTCGCAGTCCTTGCACAGGTTTCCGTCCTCCAGTTTCCTGTTGCCCAGGAACCGGATGCGCTCTCCGCAAATATCGCAGTATTTCTTGTCAAACAGCCCCATCTGGCGTTCCTCCTTTGACGTCTCCTGTTCCGTATCGGGCTATGCCCATCTTACCAGATTCTGCCCGGGATAGCAAGCCTTGGAATGTAACAATTCATCCCAGCAGCTTTTGATAATTGCCGCTGAAAATTTTGCGCAGCGTCCCATCGCCAAGCCCCAGGGACAGCAGGAAGTCGATTTCCGGCCTGGGCGTCCACATGGGGAAATCGGTGCCGAACAGGATGCGGTCCTCGCCGTAAAGCGCGATCAGCTCCCGGGCCCTGTCCGGGGACAGAGAAAAGAAGGAGGAGGAGGTGTCCACGTACACGTTGGTGTCCGCCAGGCACCGGGCCGCCTCGTCCCATTCGCTGTAGCCGCCGAAATGGGCGCAGACCAGCTGCAGCCGGGGAAATTTTTTCAGGATTGGCGGGATCAGGGACGGATTGGAATTGCGGTAGCGCCAGTCGCCGGTGTGAAACAGCATGGGGCATACGCCCTGGCAGGCGGCGAACAGCTTTTCCGCGCGCTTTTCCCCCAGGCTGAAATGCTGCATGTCCGGATGCAGCTTGATGCCCTTCATGCCGGCTTTCAATACGCGTTCCACCTCTCCTCCCGGATCTTCCATGTCCGGATGCAGGGTGGCAAAGCCGTCCAGGAAATCGGCATGGGCGTGAACGGACGCAATCAGGAAATCGTTGATGTGCTGCACGTGGGCGGCGTCCACCGATACGGCCAGGGCCAGGCACCGGCTGATGCCCGCTTCCCTGCTGCTGCGGATCAGGGTGTCCACGGTGCCGTCCCGGTCCATTTCGATACCGTAAAAATCCCCGATGCTTTTCACCGCTTTCGCGGCGATCTTTTCGGGATAAATATGGGTGTGGCAATCCATGATGGAATAAGAATCCATAGCGCCTCCAGCGTTAAATATAAATCTCTACCGCGGTGTTTTCTTTGCCTTTTTTGCTCAGGCTTTCCAGGCCGATGTACCGGATGCGGCCGTACCCGCGGACGGACAGGATGTCGCCCGCCTTGGGGGAATAGCCGGGGCTTTCGCACAGCCGGCCGGACACATAGACCCTGCCCGCGGGAAACAGGGCCTGGGCTTCGCTGCGGCTCATTTTGTACACGTGGGCGATCAGCGCGTCGATACGCTGGGAAGAAAGCTGCACCATCCGCCGCTCCGTTTCAAACAGGGCGCCGCCCGGCAGATGCTCCGCTTCCTGCACCGTCAGGGCCGTGTGCCGTGCCTGGGTGAAGTGCTCCGCCACATACGGCGCGATGTGCGATTCGCAGAAAAGATAGGCCACGTCTTTTTTTACCGCGATGTCGCCCAGCGTTTCCCGTTCAATGCCCAGGGCCATCAGGGCGCCCAGGTAATCCCGGTGAGTCAGTTTTTCGGCATATTTGGGCGCAGCCGGGGTTATTTTCAGGCAGACGATGGGGAAGGGCGCTTCGTAGCCGCAGGACTGCGCGTCCCCGAAACGGAGCATTTGCCTTTCGCAGCCTTCCGCGCCGCCAAACAGCGTCCAGCCCACCGGCGGCAGCGAGGGAACCAGGCTGTGAAACAGCGACAGCCCCGCCAGATCCAGAAAATGCGTAAAGCAGAAAATGCCCTGGTTCCAGGACCGGGCCGCCAGCTCTGTCAGCCGCTTTTTCTCCAGCTCCTCCGCCATGGCGCTCCCTCCTTCCAAAAACGCATTATACCATTGATCGCCGTCCGGACGCAAGGCGGAGCCTGCTTGCGAAATGTTCTTTTTCCTGTTATGATAGCGGCAGCATGATACGGGAGGACGGCAGCATGGAAATCTGGGATCTGTATGACGAAAACTGGCGCCTGACCGGGGAAACCATGATCCGGGGAAACCGGGTGCCGGAAGGACGGTATCACCTGGTGGTGGACGCGCTGTTTTTGAACAGCCGGGGCGAAACGCTGCTGCAGCGCAGGGCGCACGATAAGCCGGTGATGCCGGACATCTGGTCCGTCACCGGCGGGTCCGCCCTGCGGGGGGAGGACAGCGCCGCGGCGATCCGCCGGGAAACGCAGGAGGAAATGGGCTTTACGCCCGATTTGGAAAACGGAAAGGTGCTGCTCAGCGACCGGATGACGGGGGAAACGGGCGGCTATTTCCGGGATGTATGGCTGTTTTTCCAGTCCGTCCCGTTGGAGGAGATGCGCTTCCAGCCGGAGGAAGTGCAGGACGGCCAATGGATCCTGCCGGAAAAGATCGCGGCGGATGAAACGCTTTCAGCCCAGCTGGGCCAATTGCGTTTCTGGAAGCGGGCGTTTCCCTTTTTGCTGCTGGAAAGCCTGCGCATCCGCGTTCCCCGCGGATTATACCGCCATTATAAAGGAAACCTTTACCGGGTGGAGGGCCTGGCGCTGCACTCGGAAACGCTGGAACCCATGGTGATGTACCGGGCGCTGTACGGCAGCGGGGAAGCATGGGTGCGGCCTGCGCGGATGTGGCTGGAGGAAGTGACGCTGCCGGACGGAAAACGGGTGCGCCGCTTTGAACAAGAAAAACCGTAATGTTTCCGGCAGGGAAATCCTGCTGTTCTTCGTTATGTGAATGAAGCGGGGAAAGGAGGCGGCCGGCCATGGGTCTGTTTCACGGTAAAAGCTTTGAAGCGATGGCGGCGGAAGCGGAAAGCCAGGTGTACAAAACCTGCTTTCACATGATGGGCAATCCCGAGGACGCCGCTGACTGCGCCCAGGAAACCATGCTGCGGGCGTACCGCGCGTTTTCCTCTTTCCGGCGGGAGGCTTCGTTTTCCACGTGGATCGTGCGGATTGCCCTGAACGTGTGCAGCGATGAACTGCGCAAGCGCCGGGAGATCCTTTCCCTGGACGCGCTGCGGGAGGAAACAGGGTTCGATCCTCCCGCGGATCAGAAAAGCGCCTACCTTCAATTGGAAGAAAAGGAGCGGCTGCGCCTGCTGCGCCGGGCCCTGGCGGAACTGCCGGAGGAGGCGCGGCAGCTGATCGTGCTGCGGGATTTCCGCGGCCTGTCCTATGAGGACATCGCTTCGGCCACCGGCCTTCCCCTGGGAACGGTGAAAAGCCGTATCAGCCGGGCCCGGGAAAAATTATGCGAACGATTGAAAAAAACTTCGGAACTTTTTTCTTCTGTTTCCGTCTAACCAATTGAGAGGAGATGAAAAAAATGAACTGCAAGGAATTTTCAGATCTTCTCGACGCATACCTAGCCGGCACGCTGCCCGACGGGGAAGCTGCCGCCATGAAGGCCCACGCGCAGGCGTGCCCGGACTGCGGGCTGCTGGCGCAGGCCTGCCTGGATGCCCGCCGGGCGGATGAGGAAACCGAGGTACCCGCTTCCTTCTCCGCGTCCTGGCGGCAACGGATACGGGAGGAAGAGAATATGGAAAAAAAGCACAACTGGAAGGGCTGGCTGGCCGCAGCCGCCACCCTGGTCTTTGTGGTGGGCGGCACCCTGATCACCCGGGACGGCAACCGCCCCGCAGCCGGAAAGCGCAGCGCCGTTTACGGAAACAGCACGTCCGGAACGGCGGTGAGCGCCTCGTACCGCGCTCCGTCCTACACCGATTACGAAGACGGGGCCTATGCCATGGAAGAGGCGGCCTATGCCGTAAGCGATGCGGCCCCTGCCGCCAAAACGGCGGATAACGGCGCCGCCAGACAGGAAAAGATCATCCGCAGCGCCAGCTTTACGCTTCGCACCCTGCGCTACGACGAGGATTTGCAAACGCTTCAGGACCTGACGGCCCAGGCCGGCGGACGGGTGGAATACATGACGTCCAGCGGCGACGCTTCCGCGGGCCAGCTGCGCTCCGCCAGCCTGACGCTGCGCATTCCGGCGGAGCGGCTGGACGATTTCCTGGCCGGAGCCCAGGGGATCGGCAATGTGACCGCCCTGACCCGGGAAATGGAGGATGTCAGCGACAGCTATTACGATACGCAGACCCGGCTGGAGACCCAGCAAAAGAAGCTTCAGCGGCTGCAGGCGCTGCTGGCCTCGGCGACGAAGGTGTCCGATCTGATCGAAATCGAAAGCGCCATTGCCGACGCCCAGTACTATATCGACCGCTATACTTCCCAATTGAAGGGCTATGACAGCAAGGTGGAATACAGCACCGTGCGCGTCAGCCTGAAGGAAATCCGCGAGGAGGAAGCGGAAGATACCTCCTGGGGCCACCGTCTGGTACTGCGGCTGCAGGAATCGCTGGAAGGCGGCTGGGCGTTTTTGCAGGATCTGGTGATCTTCCTGGTGTCTGTGCTGCCGTGGATGGCGGCGGCCGCGCTGGCGATCGTGATCGTCATCCGGATCATCCGGAAGAAAAAAGAAAAGAACGGAAAAAAGGAGTAAGCAGAATATGAAACGGTTGCTTTGCCTGATTCTTGTGATGGGCCTGATGGCGGTGGGAGCCTGCGCGGAGGAGGAACACGTGATCCGCGTTTCCGGCAGCGCCACGGTGTCCCTGGCGGCAGATTTCGCCACACTGCAAATCGGCGTTAATATCCGGGAGGATTCCGTTACCGAAGCCCAGCAGGAAAGCGCGGAGGCAATCCAGGCCGTCCTTACCGCGATCCGGGAAGCAGGCGTGGGGGAAAAGGACGTGATCACCAGCCAGTTCAACCTGTTCAGCGGGTATGACGTCACCTATGATGCCGCGGGCCGGGAGACGCGGAAATACTATTACCAGGTGGAAAACATGCTGTCGGTGACCGTGCGGGACCTGGGCCAGATCGGCAAGGTGCTGGACGCGGCCATGGAAGCCGGCGCCAACACCACCTACGGCATCACGTTTGCCTCCACCAAGGAAAACGAAGCTTACCAGAAAGCGCTGACCCGGGCGGTGGAAGACGCGGTCATGAAGGCCCAGGTTCTCAGCGACGCCGCCGGCAGGGAATTGGGCGAGCTGATCCGTATGGACGCCAGCCAGGATAATTACAGCTACGGCCTGCGGAACACGTACAACGCCAAGGAGGCCGCCGGGGATACGGCCATCGTTTCCGGCGATGTTTCCGTCACGGCCAGTGTGGTGTTAGAGTATCTTTTCAAATAGAAGGAACTGTTTTTTCGGCCGCTCTTTGCAGAAACCAGAGGGCGGCCGATTTCATTTGCGAACGTTTTTGATCGCCGGCCGGGATCGACGTAGGGGATTCACGAACGATATTTTTGCATCTTTTTTCGATCGTTCGGGTCCATGAAAAAGATCGAAAAAAACAGGAAAAAAATCAAAAAAAGGTGTTGACAAAGGGCGGATGGCGTGATATTATAGTCGAGCGCTCAAGCGAAGGGGCCGAAAGGGCCCGGAGCGGAGGACGCGGGAATCTTGAAAACGATACAGTAGAAGAGGAAAAAACGACAGTTAATTCTGAAATGAGTTTTAACTTGTGATGCGGTAGTTTCGGGGAACCGGAG
>CACYGB010000013.1 GCA_902773895.1 uncultured Eubacteriales bacterium | reverse complement strand
GTTTTTCGGTCCGTCTAAGCGTTCCTGGCTTTTTCTTTTATTATACCGGATTTCATTCCCTTTGACAAGGAAAACCCGGGAAAGCCTATGCTTTCCCGGGCCGGGTTTCCGAAGGAAGAATTACTTGAGCGCATCCTGCGCAGCGGCAGCGCCAGTGCGGCGGCCCATGGTGGAATACAGGCCCAGGGACGCGGCCAGGATGTAGTTCTCGTTGTAGAAGTAGCGGTTGCTCATTTCACCGGCTGCATACAGGCCCGGGATCACCGTGCCGTCCTGGCGGGTGACGCGGCCCTCTTCGGTGGTGGTGACGCCGCCGGCGGAGCCGAACGTGGTGGGATACACCTTCACCGCGTAGAAGGGCGCCTTGTCAAGCGCCTTCAGGAAAGGCGCGGCCTTGCCAAATTCCTTGTCTTCCCCGGCAGCCACGGCGGCGCTGTAATCCGCGTAGGCCTTTTCCAGGTTGGCGGTGTACACGTGCATGTTCAGGGCCAGTTCCCCGATGGTTTCGCCCTTGGCCACGATGCCGTCGGCCACGCCGGCCTCCAGCTGCGCCACGGCGGCTTCATCGGCGGAATCGAAGATGTACCAGAAAGGCGCCTTGCCGTTCTGGATCATGTCGGACGCGGTGGCGTCGTAGCTGTCCCAGCCGGCGGCAGCCGCTTCGTTACCAAAGCGCACGCCGTCCGCGTTGACGCCCAGCTGGCTGTAAATGGCCAGGGCGGAGGTGTCGGTGAGGGCGCCCAGCTGCGGATCTACCACGGTGCCAAACAGCGGCGTGGCGAACACGTCAAAGGTGCCGGCGCCGGCCGCCAGGGCCATCAGGAATCCGTCGCCGGTGTGGCTGACGGCGCTGGTGGGCACCAGGCCTGCGCGGTGCAGCTTGGCGGAGTACTTCTCCACCAGTTCTTCATTCTGGGAAATGCCGCCGGTGGCCAGCACCACGGACTTGGCATGGAAGGTAATCAGGGAATCGGCGGTTTCCGCCTTGACGCCCACCACGGCGCCTTCCGCATCCAGCACCAGATCGGTGGCCTTGCATTCGGTGATGACCTGGATGCCCTTCTCCGTAGCGGAGGCCAGCAGCATCTGGATCAGGCCGGCGCCGCCGCCATTGGCCAGCGCCATGGGATACGCGGTGGAAGCGGCATAGGGCTCAGCGCCGAACTGGATGTTGTTGGCCACCAGCCAGTCCACGGTTTTGCCGGTGTCAGCCAGCACGTTCTCCAGCCGCTCCCAATCGGGATAACCGCTGTCGACGCCGCTGCGGGCCTGGCGGTCCTTCCAGTAGGCCAGGATGGCTTCCATGCTGTCGGAGGGCAGCCGGTTGTCCTTGAACAGCTCGCTGTTCACGCTGACCAGGATGCCGCCGGCCAGGTTGGTGGTGCCGCCCACCACGGGCATTTTGTCGATCACGATCACGTTGGCGCCGTTTTCCTTGGCGGAAAGCGCAGCGGTGAAGCCGGCAATACCGCCGCCCACCACCAGCACGTCGGTGGTCTGTTCCGTTTCGGACTTTTCAACGGCAGCTTCTTCCTTGGCGGCGTTCTTGAGGGCGGCGATGTCGGCGCCGGCCTTCACGGCGGCGTCCTCCACGGCGGCCAGAATGCCGTTGCTGGTGTTGGTGGCGCCGGCCACGGCGTCCACCGCCAGGCTCTGCTGCGCCACGATGGCAGCGGGGATCTTTTCAAGGGCGGGGTCGGAGATGGTGGGGGTTTCCTGGTGGGAAACCACCTTGACGTCGGTGATGGCGTCCTCGGTGAACGTCACTTCCACCACGATTTTCACGTCAGGGTTGTTGCCCTGGCCTTCGCCGGTGTAGGTGCCGGCGGTCTGCGCCAGCGCGGGCAGCGCCAGGCAGGCGGTCATGACCAGCGCCAGCATCAAGGATACGATCTTTTTCATACCGGATATTCCCCTTTCTGTTCATTTCTTGCGAACCATGCACGTTTCCTTTGCATTTGTTGCGCCTAATTTCATTCTATCAAGGATTTCGCTGTTTTTCAAGAATCCGCGCGGGACGAATTTTGCCCAATGCAGAAAAACCGTCCCGGCTCCTGTCCGAACCGGAAAATGCGGCCTGCTCCGCTCCAAAAACACGCGCTTTCCCCGGGCCTTCCGTGCGCAGCGACGAAATTTTGATCCGGGAAGCGGAAATTGGCCCGCATGAACGTTTTTTGAAAATACCCAGCCGGAAGCAGTTGACTTTTCCGGCCCGTGGAGGTATAATTTCCGCGAAATGGGAACATTTGTTCTTAATAATCGGGAGGGGTGATCCACAATGAAAAACACGTGCGTTTACATGCAGGTCATGGTTGAAATGTTCCTGCGGAATATGGACAGCCACGCGCTGGCGGAAAAGGCCGGCATCAGCTATCCTTCCCTGCGGCGGAAGCTGCGGGGCGAAGGCAGCCTGGGCCTGGAGGAGGCCAAAAGGATCCGTTGGGCGCTGGACAGCGATAAGCCGCTGGAAACGCTGTTTGAGCGCCGGGAGGATGCATGACCGCCCAGGAAACGCTGCGGTATATGCAGTCCCGGCAGGGCCTGTGCGCCGCCCGGGATTACCTGTCCGCCGCCCTTCACCTGGACGCCCGGATCGCTGTGAAGCAGACCCGGGCCGACACCCTGCGCGCCCGCCGCAGCCTGCTTTGCGCCGGGGAAACCCAGCAGGCGCTGGACGCACTGGAACAGGAAATCCAGGCCGATTATGCGTCTCTTTTTCGCCGGCAGCGGCAAATCGACGCAGTCATCCGCAGCGTGCCGGAGGACATGAGCCGCCTGGTGCTGGAATGCCGCTACCTGCAGGGCCTGCCCTTTTTCCGCATCGCCATGGAGCTGCATTACGACGAGCGGCAAATCTACCGCTATCACCGCAAGGGGCTGATGTATGTGGCCGCCCGTTTGGCTCAGGGGCTGACGGAAGGCGCGGATGGCCGGGAACTTCTTCAAACATCGGACTGAGGGAGATGCCGGGGGCTTCTTCAGCCCCCGGACCCCTGAACCAGGACCCGACGGGTCCTGGACCTCTCCTTGGCGATGCTGCAAACTTGGAATAACAAACAATATGCGCCTGGAGTTTTTGATGACGACAGGAGAGCTCCCGGGCAAAAAGAAAACAGCAGGGCTGCGACGTGGCGCAAACGCTGGCAGCGGCAGGGCCGGACGCCTTCTTCCGGCGCGCCGCAGCCCGCCTGGCCGCCTGCCCCGGCAAAGATCCGGCCAGCTAGGCCGCCGCGCTGCCCTGGGACGAAAGCCTGCTGCCCCAGAAAAAGGAAACGCTGACCGGGTGCCTGGCGGGCCTTATGGCCCCGACCCGGGAAACCCAGCTGCTGGCGCTGCGGTTTGCCCACCGTTCCTGGCAGGATTTTGCCCGCGAAAGCCGTCAAGCTGTGGGAAAAAAAGGAAAACTGGCCGTCCGCCTGGGCTGCCTGACGGGGGTGCGATCAGGCGCTGTGCGTGTGCCGGAAAGGAAAAATCACGCTGTTCCCGGGCCGTGCCCTACAGGACGCGGACGCCGCCCTGCTTTTCCCGCTGATCCTGGAAATTTCCGGCATCCCGGCGGAAAATATCCGTATTTCGGGCTATTAAATCCGGCGCGGCTGTGCTATAATACAGGCATCTATTCATGAAACCGGAGGAATGATCATGCTGCGCACAGGCAAGGTGGTATCCGCGTCCCACGGCAAGCTGGAAGTATGCTTTGAAAGGCCCGAGGCCTGCGCCCACTGCAAAGCCTGCGGCGAAGTGCACGAATCCCTGGTCACCATTCCGGGCAGCGCGCCGGTGGGCAGCCGCATCGACGTGGATATGCCGGAAAAGCAGGTGCTCAAGGCGTCGGCCATCGCGTACGTCATTCCGCTGCTGCTGCTGATCGGCGGCATCGCCGCGGGACAGGCGCTGTTCCACCAGGAAGCCCTCTCCGCCGTTTGCGGGCTGGTATGCATGGGCCTGTCCTGGTTCATCCTGCGCCTGATCGACACCAAAATGCGCGGCAAGGACATCTGGCAGCCCAAAATTCTGGCTGTGCACGAAGAAGAATAACGCCCGTTCAATAAAAGAATAGCGCCCGTTCAATGAAAAACCGCTGTCGGCACGAAAGCCAACAGCGGTTCTTTTCTTGATAGGTCAGTTGCCCGGTTTAACGCTGTACGCGGCCGGAGCCGGAGCCCTTCATCAGGCTTTCCACTTCGGAAGCACTCATGCGGTTGTAGTCGCCGGGGATGGTGTGCTTCAGGCAGGAAGCCGCCACGGCGAATTCCAGGGCGTCCTTTTCATTGCCGTAGGTGTTCAGGCCGTAGATCAGGCCACCGCCGAAGCTGTCGCCGCCGCCCACGCGATCCACGATGTCGGTGATGCGGTACTTGCGGGACACGAAGAAATCCTTGCCGTTGTACAGGCAGGCGCTCCAGTCGTTATGGTTGGCGGATTTGCTTTCCCGCAGGGTGATGGCCACCCGCTGGATGTTGGGGAAGGTATCCATGGCCAGCTTGGCGATGGCCTTGTAGTTATCCAGGTTCAGTTCGCCTTCCTCCACACTGCCGGCGGATTCGGCCTTCAGCAGCAGGGCCTTCTGGAAGTCCTCTTCGTTGGCGATGACGGTGTCCACATACTTCACCAGTTCCCGCATCACCTGGTCGGCGGTCTTGCCGTACTTCCACAGGTTCTTGCGGTAATTGAGGTCGCAGCTCACATGCAGGCCCAGCTTCTTGGCGGCCTTCACGGCGGCCAGGCTCAGGTCCGCGGCGCCCTGGCTGATGGCGGGGGTGATGCCGGTGATGTGGAACCAGGTGGCCCCTTCAAAAGCCTTTTCCCAGTCAATATCGGCGGCGTCCGCTTCCGCGATGGCGCTGCCGGCGCGGTCGTAGATCACCTTGCTGGGGCGCTGCACGGAACCGGTTTCCAGGTAATAGATGCCCATCCTTCCGGGCTTGAACACGATCTTGCCCGTATCGACCCCGAAGCCCCGCAGCTCCCGCATGCAGGCCCTGCCGATGTCGTTATCGGGCAGCACGGTGACGAAAGCGGTGTCCATGCCGTAGTTGGCCAGGGACACGCTGACGTTGGCTTCGCCGCCGCCAAAGGTGGCTTCCAGGGAAGGAGATTGCATCAGCCGCTCGTAGCCAGGGCTCTTCAGACGCAGCATGATTTCACCGAAGGTAACTACTTTTGCGTTCATGGGAATCATTCCTTTCTATTTTCTCCAATTGGATTTACAGATATTTTTCCAGCGCGGCGCGCACCGCGCCTTTGCCCTGCAGCATATCGCGGAAGCAGGCTTCCACCTTGCCGCTCAGGCCGGCCTGCTTCAGGCTGACGCCGAAGTACACCGGGTCGTCCAGCAGGGTGTCCAGCCTGCCATCGGCGGAAGCGGGCTGATCCCACTGCACGCCGTTCAGGGCCGCCTGCAGGGAGGGCAGCATGGGATCGGGGCTCACTTCCATTTCCTGCCCCTGGTCGTCCCGGCCCAGCAGATAGCGCAGCCAGCCGGCGATGGCCAGCGGAATGGCGGTCAGGGAGGAAACGTCCCGCGCGGGATCGGCCAGGTAGCTTTTGATGGTTTCCCCAAAGCGGATGGGGATTTTCTGGCTGGTGTCGCAGGCGATGCGCTGGGGCGTATCGGGCATGAAGGGATTGGGCAGGCGTACATTCACCACCGTGTCGATGAACTGCCGGGGATCAATGACCCCGGGGTCCGTCACCACCGGAAGCCCCTCCGTATAGCCGATGCGGCGGATCAGCTTCACCAGATCCGGATCCCGCATTTCGGCGGAAATGCGCTGATACCCCAACAGGCAGCCGAATACCGCCAGCGCCGTGTGCAGGGGATTCAGGCACGTGGTCACCTTCATGCGCTCCACGTTGTTCACGGTTTCCCGGTCGGTGAACAGGAAGCCCGCTTCCTCCAGCGCCGGACGGCCGTTGGGGAAGCGATCCTCGATCACCAGGTATTCGCTTTCCTCGGCGTTCACAAACGGCGCGATGTAGGTGTTTTTCCCGGTGATCACCGGCTCCAGCCCCTGCAGGCCGTCCGCCCGCAGCAGCGCCTCCACCGACGCATCCGGCCGGGGCGTGATTTTGTCGATCATGGTCCAGGGGAAGGACACCTTTTGCGGGTCGTTCACATAGGCGGAAAAGCCTTCGTCGCCCCAGGCGTCGGCAAACGCCTTCACCGCCTGGTACAATTTGTCGCCGTTGTGGGAGCAGTTGTCCATACTCACCATGGCCACGGGCAGCGCGCCGGCCCGGTAGCGGGCATAGAGCAGGGACGCCACCTTGCCGATGTAGCTTTGCGGCCGCCCGGGCCCCGCGGCAAAATCAGCCGCCACGGCGGGAAGCGTTTCCCCTTTGCCGTTCACCAGGCTGTAGCCCTTTTCGGTGATGGTGAAGGAAACCATCTGCAGCGTGGGCTGGACGAAAATTTCCTTCAGCCGGGCGGTTTCCTTTTCGTTTTCGCTGTCCAGGATATGGGACTCGGCGATGCTGCCGATCACCGTTTTTTCCACGCTGCCGTCCGCCTTCAGCGTCACCAGCAGGGTGTAATCGTCGTTGGGCCAGTAGCCCTTTTCGATGATTTCGTAGTCAAAGCCTTCCACGGCGATCAGGCCGCTTTTCATTTTCCCTTCGTTCAGCATCCGCTGCACGGCGTTGCACTGGAACGCCCGGAAAATGTTGCCGGCGCCGAAATGCACCCACACCGGATGCCGGGCCGTTTCCTGCCGCATGGCGGCGCGGTCAAACGCGGGCAGCGTATAGCCTTTTTCCAGCCATTCCCCGCGGTTTTCCGGATTTTTCAGGGACAGCACGTCATTTCCCTCCCTTGTTTTCCTTGTCGATGGCCTCCCACAGGCCGTTCAGGTACGCGGCGCCCAGGGCCCGGTCGTAGCCGGGGCGGCCCTGCTCGTCCCAGATCATGCGGCCGTGGTCGGGCCGGATATAAGTATCGGGCACCGTATCGTAAATGGCCTTCATGATCGCATAGAGATCCAGATCGCCGGTACTGCTCAGATGGGCCGCTTCCCGGAAATGATGGTAACCCAGATACTTGACGTTGCGCACGTGCATGGCCCCGATGCGGTTCATCTGGCCAAAGTGCCGGATAATGGCGGGAATATCGTTGTCCGGGTTGCTGCCCAAGCTGCCGGTGCACAGGCATAGGGTATTGGCCGGGCTGTCGTGCAGTTTGACCATCTTATCAAAATCATCCTTGCTGTGGGTGATGCGGGGCAGGCCGAAGATGGGCCAGGCGGGGCTGTGGGTGATGCGGGGCAGGCCGAAGATGGGCCAGGCGGGGTCGTCGGGATGGCAGGCCATGCGCACGCCCACTTCCTCGCAGACCGGGATCACCGCGTCCAGGAAGTACTTGAAGTTTTTCCGCAGGTCGTCGGGGCCGATGTTTTCGTACTGCTTGAGCGTCTTTTCCAGCAGCGCCAGCCGCTCCGGCTCCCAGCCGGGCAGGGTGAAGCCGTGGCTATCTTCGGCTGTCTTGCGCACGATTTCCAGCGGGCCCATTTCGCCCAGGTCCTTTTCGTCAAAGTACAAACTGTTGCTGCCGTCCTCGGGGATGACCCGGGCCAGGTCGGTGCGCAGCCAGTCGAACACCGGCATGAAATTGTACACGATCACCTTGACGCCGTGTTTCGCCAGCATGCGGATGGTGGAAATGTAGTTGGCGATGTATTCCTCCCGGGAAGGAACGCCCAGCTTGATGTCCTCGTGCACGTTGACGGACTCGATGCACTTCTTTTTTCAGGGCGGCGAATTCTTCCTCGGGCCAATCCACGCCCGCGGGCTTGTCCAGCAGGCCCATCAGGCCCGTCATGCCGGGGATCTGCTTGATATACTTCAGCGGAATGGGGTCCGATTGGCTGCCATACCAGCGAAAGGTCATTTTCATGGGAAAAAACTCCTTTCCATTATTAATTTGATTATAACACGCAGCGCAAGAAATGTAAATTCTTCTCCGAATCAAAATCCCATTTTCCGGGGCGCTTTCTCCCCGCGCATAAAGCCCTGAAAACGCGGAATGACCCGGATCGTCTTCAGTCCGCGTATCCGGCATTCTCCGGCGGCTGCATGCGCTGCCGTTGGCGCAAAAAAACGGCCCCGGGCAGCTTTGCCCTGGGCCGCTGATTTCCGGCGGCTGATCTTACTTGACCAGGTGCCAGATCTTGTCGTTGTATTCCCGGATGGTCCGGTCGGAGGAGAACACGCCGGAGCAGGCGGTGTTGGTAATGGCCATGCGCAGCCACTTTTCCTTGTCCTGGTAGTCGCTGTCGATCCGGCGCTGGGCCATGGAGTAGGAACCGAAGTCCTTCAGCACGAAATACGGATCGGAGAAGAGCAGGTTGTGGTAAATATCCTGCAGCGTGGCGGCGTTGTCCGGGAACAGGGTGCCGTCGATGATCTGCAGCAGCGCGCGGCGCAGCTCGGCGTTGCTTTCGTAAATGTGCATGGGCGAATAGTTGCCTTCGCGGTACAGATCGCTGACGGTGTCGGCCCGCATGCCGAAAATGTAGATGTTGTCGTTGCCTACCTGCTGGTACATTTCCACGTTGGCGCCGTCCATGGTGCCGATGGTCACCGCGCCGTTCATCATGAATTTCATGTTGCCGGTGCCGCTGGCTTCCTTGCCGGCGGTGGACAATTGCTCGCTCAGGTCGGTGGCGGGGATCAGGCGCTCCGCCGCGGACACGCAGTAGTTTTCCAGGAAAACCACCCGCAGGAACTGCCGGGCCCGGGGGCTGGCGTCGATCATCTTGCTGATGGCCACGATCATGCGGATGATCTGCTTGGCCATGTAGTAGCCGGGACTGGCCTTGGCGCCGAACACGAACACCCGGGGCGTCATGGTGAAGTTGGGATCATCCATGATCCGGTTGTAGAGCACCATGATGTGCAGGGCGTTGAGCAGCTGCCGCTTGTATTCATGCAGCCGCTTGGCCTGCACGTCCAGCATGAAGTCCGGGTCGATGGTCATTTTCTGGTTGTAGTTCAGGAAATCGGAGAAGATTTCCTTGTTCTGGCGCTTCACCTTGGCAAAGGCTTCCCGGAAGGCGGCGTCGTCCCGGTAAGGCAGCAGTTCCTTCAGCCGCTCCGGCTCCTTGATCCACTTGTCGCCGATGGCGTCGCAGATCAGGCGGGTCAGGCCGTCGTTGCAGCTCATGAGCCAGCGGCGGTGGGTGATGCCGTTGGTGATGGCGGAAAACTTCTTGGGCTCGAACTCGTAATAATCCTTGAAGGTGTCGCGCTTGAGGATCTCGCCGTGCAGCTGGCTCACGCCGTTGACGGAATAACTCATGGCCACGCACAGGTTGGCCATATGCACCTGCCCGTAGGCGGTGATGGCCATCTTGGCGATGCGGGGATCGGCGCCGTTGCCGAAATGATCGGCCAGACGGGCGCACACCCGGCGGTTGATTTCCTGCAGGATCATGTAGATGCGGGGCAGCAGCGCCTTCATCATGTCTTCCGGCCATTTTTCCAGCGCTTCGCTCATCACGGTGTGGTTGGTGTAGGCCACGGTGTGCTGCACGATGTAGGAGGCTTCCTCCCAGCCCAGGCCTTCCTGGTCGATAAGCAGGCGCATGAGCTCGGGAATAGCCAGGCCGGGATGGGTGTCGTTGATGTGGATGGTGATTTTCTCCGGCAGCTTCATGAAATCGTTGCCAAAGCGCCGCTTGAAATCCTTGATGGCGTACTGCAGGGTGGCGCTGGTGAAGAAATAGTGCTGGCGCAGGCGCAGCTCCTTGCCTTCCCGGTGGTTATCCTCCGGATACAGCACCTTGCTGATGACGGTGGCCAGTTCCTGCTCCTGCATGGCCTTGGTGTAATTGCCGCTGTTGAAGGTGCTCAGGTCCAGGGTCTTGGGGCTGCGGGCGCGCCACATGCGCAGGGTGTTCACCGTTTCGCAGTCATAGCCGGCCACGGGCATGTCGTAGGGCACGGCTTCCACGGTGTAGTAATCCTTGTGGAGGAACTTCATTTTTCCATCCTGGTAGATTTCTTCCACCTTGCCGCCGAAGTGCACTTCGCAGGTATCTTCCATGTCCGGCACTTCCCACACGTTGCCGTTTTCCAGCCAGTTATCCGGCACCTCCACCTGCTGGCCGCCCAAGATGCGCTGGCGGAACAGGCCGTATTCATAGCGGATGGTGCAGCCCATGGCCGGCATGGAAAGGGCGGACAGGCTGTCCAGGAAGCAGGCCGCCAGACGGCCCAGGCCGCCGTTGCCCAGGCCGGGCTCCGGCTCTTCCCGGAGGATTTCGCGCCAGTTCAGCCCCAGTTCTTCCAGCGCCTGGCGGTAGTTGTCGTTGGAGCACAGGTTCAGGATGTTGCAATGCAGGCTGCGCCCCGTCAGGAATTCCACGGACAGATAATACAGCCGCTTGGCGGTGGAGCGCTTATCCTTTTCCCGGTACGCCACCCATTTCTGCATGATCTGGTCGCGCACAGTGGACGCCAGGGCATAGTAAATCTGCTGGTCCGTAGCGTCGGCCAGGGTGCGGCCGTTGTAGCGCTGCAGCTTTCCGATGATGGATTGCTTGATGGATTCTTTATCAAACTTCGTAGTCGGCATGAAGCCTGCCTCCTCCTTCAAAGTAATTACGTCAAAAAGCCGTGAAAACACACGAGCGACTCATTATATCATGGTTTTTCCGGGCCGTCCATAGACAATCAGGGGAAAATATGGCCCTGATTCCGGGAGAAGCGGCCGGTCAGCCCGGGCTGCCTTCCCGGCGCAGCGCAAAAAAAGCCGCGCGCTGTTTCGCGCGCGGCGGCGACGCGGCCATAAAAAGGCCGGCCTGCGGTCAAACGTTCCAGATTTCCCGGGCGTACTGTTTGATGGTGCGGTCCGAGGAGAATTTGCCCGCGGAGGCGGTGTTCATCAGGCACTTGCGGGCAAAGCCACGGGGATCCGCGGCGTAATCCCGGTTGGCCTGCAATTTGGCCGCCAGGTAGCCGGGGAAATCATGCAGCACGAAGTAATGGTCGGGCTGATGCCAGCTGGCGCCCTTCAAAATGGCGTCGTGCAGCTCCTGGAACGCGCCGTCCTCATCGGGGAAGGTGCCGTCGATCAGGGTGTCCAGCGCCTTGCGAATCACCGGATCCTTTTCATAAATCGCCTGCGGATCGTAGACGGGCTTCAGGGTGTTGATTTCCTCCACCGTGGCGCCGAAAATGTAGTTGTTCTCCTTGCCGGCCTGCTCCACGATTTCCACGTTGGCCCCGTCGAAAGTGCCCAGCGTCACGGCGCCGTTGAGCATAAATTTCATATTGCCGGTGCCGCTGGCTTCCGTGCCGGCAGGCGAAATCTGCTCGCTGACATCCGCCGCCGGAATGATTTTTTCCGCCCAGGACACATTGTAATTCTGCACAAACACCACCTTCAGCAGGCTGTTGGTTTCCTCGTCGGCGTTTACCATTTCCGCGATGCGGTTGATGAAGCGGATAATGGCCTTGGCCCGCCGGTAGCCGGCCGCCGCCTTGGCGCCGAAAAGGAAGACCGTGGGCGTGAAGCCGGTGATGGTGCCGTCCTTCAGGCCGTGGTAAATGGCCAGGATGGACAGGGCGTTCATCAGCTGCCGCTTGTATTCGTGCAATCGCTTCACCTGCACGTCAAACAGCATGTCCGGATCCAGCTGGATATGCTCCCGCCGGGCGATTTCCCGGCACAGCTGCCGCTTCTTTTCCCGTTTCACCTGCCGGAAAGCGTCACACAGGGCGTCGTCGATCTGCGGCTTCAGTTCCGCCAGGCGGTCCAGGTCGGTCAGGTAGCCGGGGCCGATCCGGCTGTCGATCAGGGCGCACAATTCCGGGTTGCACAGCCCCAGCCACCGGCGCTGGGTGATGCCGTTGGTTTTGTTCTGGAAGCGTTCGGGATACACCTGATACCAGGCGGAAAACACGTCGTTTTTCAGGATCTCGGTGTGCAGCGCCGCCACGCCGTTGGTGCAGTGGGTGGCATACACGGCCAGCTGGGCCATATGCACCCGCCGCCCCTCGATCACGCAGCGGTCCGCCTGCACCGCCAGGCCCTTTTGCTTCATGTCCTCCCGGAAGCGGGCGTCGATCAGGCGGATCACGCCGACCACCTCCGGGCAGACGGAATTCAGCAGCGCCAGGTCCCACTTTTCCAGCGCTTCCTGCATCACGGTGTGGTTGGTGTAGGAAAAGGTGCTCCGGGCGATCCCGAACGCATCGTCAAAGGTAACGCCGTCCCGCATCAGCAGCCGGATCAGCTCTGGAATCGCCATGACAGGGTGCGTATCATTGAGCTGCACGGCGTATTCCGCGGCAAAGTGCGCATAATCCCGTCCGTGACGGGCGCGGTAGGCGCGCAGCAGGTCCTGCACCGTGGCGCTGACCAGCACATACTGCTGCTTGACGCGCAGCTGACGCCCTTCCCGCTTGCTGTCGTTGGGATAAAGGAATTTCACAATGTCCTCCGCCCGGTTCTTGTCCGCGGCGGCGGCGGCGTACTTTTGCTCGTTGAACAGGGTAAAATCAATTTCGTGCAGGCTTTCCGTCTGCCACAGGCGCAGCGTGCCCACGTTTTGGGCCCCGTAGCCCACCACCGGCATATCGTAAGGCACCGCCAGCACATTGCCCGTTTTCATTTCCACCACCACAGCCTGATCCAGCCGCCGGATGGACCAGGGATCGCCGTAGCGGGACCAGTCGTCCGGCTCCTCCTGCTGGGCGCAGTCCTTGAAACGCTGCCTGAACAGGCCGTAGCGGTAGCGCAGGCCGTAGCCGGTCAGGGGAATATCGTGGGTCACGGCGCTGTCCATAAAGCAAGCGGCCAGGCGGCCCAGGCCGCCGTTGCCGAAGGCGTCGTCCTCAATATCCTCCAGGATCGCCAGGTCGACGCCCTTTTCCGCCAGCAGACGGCGGCTTTCCTCCAGCACGTTCATGCAGAACAGGTTGTTGTACACCAGGCGGCCCACCAGGAATTCGGCGGAAATATATGCCGCCTGCCGCTTGCCGGCCCGTTCCTTTTCCCGCTCCGTCCACACGGGGGCCAGCGCCTCCATGGCGGCGGAGGACAAGGCGTCATGCAGTTGGACGGCGTTGGCCTCCCGGAAGGTGCAGTGTTCCCGGGCCAGAAGCATTTCCTCCGCCCGGGCGATCAGATGATCCGCAGTCATGCGTTTTTCCTCCTGTTGCTTTCCTCATTGAGCTGCCGCAGCCGGGCAGCGATTTCCGGGGTGGCCGCGCCGTCCTTCATCCGCCACAGCCAGCAGCTGCCCACCGTGCCGGGCCGGTTCATGGTGGCCCAGGCCCCCAGGCCCAGCACATCCTGCATGGGCGTCACGGCGATGCGGGCGCAGCTGTGCATCAGCGTGCGGATCAGCGCCCAGGGCGCTTCCTCCGGCGTGGTGAAGCCGCAGATCTTCCCGGCAAAGCGCAGTTCCTCCTCCGACGCATTGTCCGCCCAGCCCCGGGCGGTCACGTTGTCGTGGGTGCCGGTGTAATACGCGGTGTTTTCCGGAATATTTCCGGGCAGGTGCATATTCTTTTCATCCCCGCCGAAAGCGAAGGTGAGCACCTTCATGCCGGGATAGCCCGTGTAGGCCACCAGGCTGCGCACCCGGTCGTTCACCGCGCCCAGGTCCTCCGCCACCACGTTCAGCCCCGGCAGCGCCTTTTTCAGGCGCCAGAACAGCTTCTTGCCCGGGCCGATGACCCATTTGCCGCTGCGGGCGTTGGGCGCGCCGTGGGGCACGGAATAGTAATTGGCAAAGCCGATAAAGTGGTCGATGCGGATGATGTCGTACATTTTCGCCATGTGCGCCATGCGCCGCACCCACCAGTCGTACCCCCGGAACATCAGATACGTCCACCGGTACAGGGGATTGCCCCACAATTGGCCGTCGGCGGAAAAATAATCCGGCGGCACCCCGGCCACCCGCCTGGGCACCCGGTCTTTGTCCAGCTGGAACACCTGCGGCTCCCGCCAGGTGTCGCAGCTGTCCTCCGCCACATAGATGGGCATATCGCCGAACAGGGAGATTCCCCGCTCGTTGCAGTATTTTTTCAGCGCCTGCCACTGCATGGAAAACACGCACTGGCACCACAGGTGGAAGCGGATGTCCTCATCCAGCTGTTCCCGGTAGCGGGCCAGCGCTTCCTTCCGGTGCATTTTGGCGTCCCGGTCCGGCCACTGGGTCCACATTTTGCCCTCAAAGTGGTTTTTCAGCGCGGTGAACAGCGCGAAATCATGCACCCACAAATTGTCCTTGATGAAGGCTGCCATCTCCCGCTGCATCTTCATTTCGCTTTGACGGAAGGCCTCCCACAGCAGCGCCATTTTATGCGCGCGCACCGCCGGATAATCCACCTGCTCCGGGTTCTGCGGCCGGAGTTCCTGTCCCGCGGGCCGCACGAACAATCCGTCCTCCTCCAGCTTTTCCAGCGAAATCAGCAGCGGATTGCCCGCGTACACGCTGGTGGACTGGTAAGGCGATTCGCCGTAGCCCGTGGGCCCCATGGGCAGCACCTGCCAGATGCTCATGCCGGCGTCGCACAGAAAATCGGCGAACCGGTAGGCTTCCCGGCCCAGGCTGCCGATGCCGTCCGGCCCCGGCAGGGATGAAATATGCATCAGGATACCGCTTTGACGCATGACGGATTCCTCTCTTTCTGGATGGCGTTTTCTTCCGTTTTCCTCATTCCGTCTTTTCCGGGCCGCGCAGGATCACGCAGGCGCACGGGGGAATTTTCCCTTCGCTGTGCCACAGCTGCAGCGCTTCGTCCGTCAGGCCCAGCGCCGCCTGAAGCTCCCACTCCTGCAGCCCCAGGGCCTCCCGGTCTGCCGAGACGCTCTGGCGAAGGGACGTGTTGACCAGCACCGCCGTGACCCCGTCCTCTCCCGTCACCGTATAGGCGCACAGGGCAGCGTTCTGCGCGGGCAGCGCGGCCATGACGCCCCGTGTCCATCCCGGCAGGGACGCGCGGATCCTGCCCAGGGCGCGGTACCAGGAAAGCAGGCTGTCCGGATCGCCGTCCTGCTGCGCGACCCCCTCCGTCAGCCGCTGTTCCTGGTCGGCATCGGCAGGCGGCAGGCAGTTTTGCGTTTCGTCCGCGCCGCTCCACAGCATGGGCAGGCGCTTGTTTTCATCCCGGCCGGAGCCGCTCATGCCGATTTCCTCGCCGTAATACAGGAAGGGATGCCCCGGCAGGAGCAGGTACAGCATGGCGGCGGTTTTCATTTGCCTGCCGTTGCTGGCCATCATACCCCGGGAACGGGCCTGGTCATGGTTGGACAGGAACGGCGCGTCCACCGACGACGGGGACACCGCGCGGATCTTTTCCTGCCAGTCCGCCATTTTTTCGGCGGCAGCCGCGCCTTTCCCCTTGGCGGCGGCCTTGATCAGCGTGCCCTCCGCGGCGGAGGCAGGAAAATTGAACAGGCTGTCAATGCCGCTTTGATACAGTTCCAGGATGGTGTTTTCGTTGGTCCAGGCCTCCCCCACCACATAGCAGTCGGGGTCGCCCGATTTGGCGGTTTCGGTAATAAAACGCAAAAACTCCGTATTCCGGGCGGTATCGCCGGTGTAATAGCTGGTGGTGGCGTCCAGCCGGAAGCCCTTCACCCCGTGGCCCTGCCAGAAGGCGATCACATCGGCAATTTCCTGCCGCACGCCGGGGCAATCCAGGTTCAGATCCGGCATATGGCCGCCGAAGGCCCCTTCGTAGTACCAGTCCTCCGTGCCGGGCACCGGGTACTGTCCGCTGCCCCGGGAGAAAAGGTAGTAATCCCGGAAACCCTCCGTCCGGCCTGCCTTCAGATCATCGCAGGCGCTCAGGAACCAGGGATGCTCCACGCTGGTGTGGTTCACCACCAGGTCCAGGATGACGCCGATGCCCTTTTCCGCGCAGGCGGCAGCCAGGGAATCAAAATCCTGCAGGGTGCCGAACGCCGGGGCCACGGCGTAATAATCCGTCACGTCGTAATGATGGTAGCTGGGCGACGGATGGATGGGCGTCAGCCAGATGTATTCTGCGCCCAGGGAGGCAATATAATCCAGCTTCCCTTCCACGCCCTTCAAATCGCCCACGCCGTCGCCGTCGCTGTCCGCAAAGGAGCCCACGAAAATCTCGTACACGATGCCGCTGCCGCTTTCCGCCGCCAGGCTGCCCCAGGGCAAAAGCAGCAGGCAAAGCAGCGCCAAGGCGATCCGTCCCCCGGCTGAACGCATAACAGCACCTCCCGCTGTCGGTTGAAAACAATACCGGAAACGTTTCCATCCCCGTCATGGTATCACGAATTCCGGAAAAAGTCAAGAAGAAGCACGGCGGACCGGGCATTCCCGATCCGCCGCGCGCATTTTTTTGTCAGCCGAAAACCAGGCTGTCGGTACTTTCGTTGTCAAACAGGTGCATGACCTTGCCGGGGAAATTGAAGAACAGCTTGTTGCCCGCGGCCAGGCTGGCGCGGGTGGCGTCGTTCAGGTCCACCGTGGGCAGGCGCAGGATCACGTTGTCGCCTGCGGCGGTGACCACGTGCAGGTGCAATTCGCTGCCCATCATTTCGTTGACGGTGATGGTGCTTTCAATGGCGTTTTCGGGATTGTCAAAGCGTACGGTGGTGTGCTCCGGCCGCACGCCCAGGGTGATGTCCATATCCCGGATGCCCTTTTGCTCCAGCACCTGGGCATGCTTCTTCTCCACCGGCACGGTGATCCCCTGCACGTTCACGGCGTATTCGCCCTGGCCCTTTTTGACCAGTTTGGCCTGCAGGAAGTTCATCTGCGGAGAGCCGATGAAGCCGGCCACGAACAGGTTCTTGGGCGTGTCGAACACTTCCTGCGGGGTGCCCACCTGCTGGATATAGCCGTCCTTCATGATCACGATCCGATCGCCCAGGGTCATGGCCTCGGTCTGGTCGTGGGTGACGTAGATGAAGGTGGTGTCGATGCGCTTGCGCAGCAGGATGATTTCCGCGCGCATCTGGTTGCGCAGCTTGGCGTCCAGGTTGCTCAGCGGTTCGTCCATCAGGAACACGGCGGGGTCGCGCACGATGGCGCGGCCGATGGCCACGCGCTGGCGCTGGCCGCCGGACAGGGCCTTGGGCTTGCGGGCCAGGTATTCGGTGATGCCCAGGATGTCCGCCGCTTCGCACACCCGGCGATGGATCTCTTCTTTGTCCATCTTGCGCAGGCGCAGGGGGAACGCCATGTTTTCATACACCGAAATGTGGGGATACAGGGCGTAGTTCTGGAACACCATGGCGATGTCGCGATCCTTGGGCTCCACGTCGTTGACCACCCGGTCGTTGATTTTCAGGGTGCCGCCGGTGATGTCCTCCAGGCCGGCGATCATGCGCAGGGTGGTGGATTTTCCGCAGCCGGAGGGACCCACGAACACCACAAATTCCTTGTCCTTGATTTCCAGGTTGAAGTCGTGCACGACCTCCACCTTGTTGTCATATACCTTTTTGATATGCTGAAGCGATACGCTTGCCATTTTCTTCGTTCCTCCTTGTGATGCTCGTCAGCCCTTGACGGCGCCGCCGGTGACGCCTTCAACATAATACTTCTGCAGGGCCAGGAACAGGGCCGTGATGGGCACGGCCACCAGCACGCCGCCGGCGCAGAAGCGGGTGAAATACCCTTGATAGTCGTTCACGTTGACCCACCGGTACAAGCCCACGGCCACGTTGTAATTGGGTTCGGAGCCGAAGGCCACGTAGGAGGCGAACACATAGTCGCCCCAGGGCGCCATGAACGCCATCAGGATGGTGTAGATCACGATGGGCTTGGCCAGGGGCATGATGATCTTCAAAAACACCTGGAAGCGGGTGGCGCCGTCGATGCGCGCCGATTCGTCCAGGGATTTGGGGATGGTATCAAAGAAGCCCTTGGAAATGTAATAGCCCATGCCGGAGGAAGCCACATAAATCAGGATCAGGCCGGGGATTGCGCCCTGCTGGGTCAGGCCCAGCTGCTTGAGCAGGAAGTACAGCGTGATCATGGTCAGGAAGCCGGGGAACATGCCCAGCACCAGCACCACGTTCATGATCAGCTTGCGGCCCTTGAAGCGCAGGCGGCTGAGGGTGTAGGAAACGGACAGCACCATGACGGTCTGGATCACCGCGCAGAACAGCGCGATCAGCAGGGTGTTGCCGTACCAGCGCAGGAAATTGCTCTTGGGATCGTTGAACAGCCAGCGGTAATTGTCCAGCGACCACTGCTTGGGCAGCAGGTAGGCCACCATGCCGCCGTCCTCGGTTGCGTAGGACCGGAAGGATTGGAACACCAGGAACACAAACGGCGCCAGCCAGATCACGGAAATGAGCACCAGGAGGATGTAGATTCCCGTGTTGACCCGGCGTTCATGGCCCGCCTTGGAGCGCAGGTTGGGCTGCTTGACTTCCCGGATGACGCCTTTTTGCTCGTCAATCACGATATCGACTTCCGGTATTTCATTCTTTTTGCTCATTACTGGAAATCCTCCTCATTCTTGACGGACGGGATCATGTTGTACACGATCAGGTTGATCACGGCGCAGACCAGGAACACCAGGATGCCCATGACGGCGGCCAGCTTGTAGTTGGTGTCGGACACCGTCATCTTGTACAGCCAGGTGATCAGCAGATCGGTATAGCCCGCGTTGCCGGAAAGCTCCAGGGACAGGGGCTTGCCGCCGGAAAGCAGGAAGATCACGTTGAAGTTGTTGATGTTGCCGGTAAAGCTGGTCAGCAGGTACGGCCCGGTGACGAACAGCATATAGGGCAGCGTGATCTTTTTGTACATCTGGAACGCGTTGGCGCCGTCGATGCGGGCGCTCTCATAGAGGTCGGCCGGAATGTTCATCAGGATACCGGTGGCGATCAGCATCAGGTAGGGAATGCCGATCCACACGTTGATCACGATGACCGTCACCCGGGCCCACACGGGGTCGGTCCAGAAGGGAAGCGGGGTGGAAATCCAGCCCAGCCGCATCAGGAAGCTGTTGATCAGGCCGTCGGCGGCGAACATCTTGCTCACATACAGCAGGGACACGAACTGGGGAATGGCAATGGTCATCACCAGGATGGTGCGCCACATCTTCTTCAGCTTGATGCCCTTCTTGTTGATCATGATGGCCACCAGCATGCCCAGGAAATAATTCAGGAAGGTGGCAAAGAAGGCCCAGATCAGCGTCCACAGCAGCACCTGGCTGAAGGTGTTGCCGTAGGAGGCGTTGTCGCTGGAAAGCAGCTGCCGGAAGTTGTCCCAGCCTACCCAGGTGAACAGCTTGCTGGGCGGCTGATGGGTGGCGTCGAAATTGGTGAAGGCCACCAGGATCATGAAGAAGATGGGCAGGATGGTGAACACCGTCACGCCCAGCGTGGGCAGCGCCAGCAGCGTCTTATGGAACTGCTCATCCATCAGGGATTTCAGGTCGTCCTTGGTGGACTTGAGCTTTTTGCCGCTTTTAAGGATCTGCTCGCTCACCCGGTTCTGCTTCACGTTCATGTACCAGGTGTACAGAAACGCCAGCACAAAGAACAGCGTCAGCACGCCGTAAAGCAGAATAAAGAAGGAATTGTCGCCGTACACCGTTTTGCGGCCTTCGCGGTAGGTTTCAATGGTGCCCAGGGTGTTCAGCTTGCCCAGGTAGGCCACGCCGAAATTCACCATGTACAGGTTAAACACCGTCTGGAACAGGAAAAACAGGATGCCCCTGCCCCACTGTCCCCGGGCGCAGGAGCCAAAGCCCATCACCAGATAGGACAGCTTGGTTTTCCAGTCGCCGTGCACAAAGGTGCTTCCCAAATCAGCCAGCGCGCTTCCGATCCCGCGGAACAGTTTCACAAACCACAGCCCCAGACCCTTCAAAGCGCCAGCCAGCCGGCCCGGGATGCCGGTAAAGAACTTTTTCAGCTTGTATCCCAGCTTGGAAAAGCCTGTCAGCTTCAGGTAATCCAAATCATTCATGCGCATCCGCCTCCCCGTCATTTCCCACAGGCATCAGGCGCCGTCCGGCGCCCGAAAATCCACAAAAGGGCTGAGGGCAGCACACCCTCAGCCCCGTTGGATTTTCTTACTTGGCAGTCACGTAGGAAGCAGCGGTATTCTGGAAGTTCTGCAGCACTTCCAGCAGCGCGGCGTCGTCCAGATCGTTGTACTTGCCGGCGATCACGTCGTCGCCCAGGCCGGTGGCCAGAGACCAATAATCGTTGGGATACTGGCCCTGGGGCACAGCATACTGCAGCTGATCCGCCAGAGCGGCCAGCGCCACGTTGGACTGCACCTTTTCACTGGACTTGGCAGCCAGGTTGGAGGGACCCCAGCCAACCGCTTCAAAGCGGGCCAGCTGCACTTCGCCGGAGGTCAGGTAAGCGGCCAGCGCGTCGCAGGCAGCCATCTTGGCTTCGTCGGTCTGGGGCTTCACGCCCAGCATTTTGAATCCGCCGAAGCCGCCCAGCTGGAAGCCGTCCACGGTGGGCAGTTTCACAGCGGCAAAGTTCTCGCCGAAGGCTTCCTGGGCGTAATTGGAATCCCAGGCGCCGTCCACGATAGCGCCGATGTCACTGCCGGCGGAAATGGAGGAGCCATTCTTGAAAGCGGGGCTCTTGGCCAGGTTGATCATGGCCTTCAGGGCCTTCACGCCGTTTTCGGAAGCGTAGTTGCATTCGCTGGACACGATGGCGCCTTCGTTGTCGGTGCCATAGGTCAGGGTGCAGCCGGCGCCGAAGAAGAACGCGGTCTGGTACCAGCCGGAGTTGATTTCAAAGTACACATTCTTGCCGGCCTTTTCGCAGTCCGCCACGATGCCTTCCAGGGTGCTGGGATCAGACACCACGGACTTGTCGTAGTACAGGAAGTAGCCGTTGTCGCAGGTCATGGGGTAAGCGTACATGGTTTCGCCCAGGGTGACGGCGGCCACGGAGCCGGCGTCGTTTTCAGCGGCGACCACTTTGGCGTTTTCGGGTTCCACGTCCATCAGGGCATTGGCGGCCACCAGGCGGGCCAGCTGGTCCTGGGCGAAGCCGAAAATGTCAGCGGCAGCTTCCACGTCGGTGATCACGTTGTTGGCGGCATCGCCTTCACCAACGGGCAGAACTTCCACGGTCATGTTGGCGTATTCCGGATGGGCAGCCTTGAAGGCTTCCACCTGCGCCTTGGTGAATTCCACAGTCGCTTCGGCAACCCAGATCTTCAGGTTGCCGGCATAGCCGTCATCAGCGGCGGCGAAGGACGCCATGGACAGCACCATCATGGCAGCCAACACCAGAGCAAGGATTTTTTTCATAGGATGTTTCCTCCTTTTTATTTCTCACGCGGTAAAGCCGCGTTGAGTTCGTTCATATGGATTCCCGGATCTCCACCTTCCCCGGCAGGGTGATGTGCTTTCCGGGCGCGCCGTGCTGCATCATGTCGTACAGCACCTGCATGCTCTGCCGGGCGATTTCCGCCGCCGGCTGCACCACCGTGCTCAGGCTGGGGATCAGGTAACGCCCGATCTCGATACCGTCGATGCCGATGACGCTCACGTCCCGGGGCACCTGCTTTCCCAGGTCCTTCAGCGCCCGGATGACCCCCAGGGCCACCAGGTCGCTCATGCAGAAAACGCCGTCGGTATCCGGGCAGCGGGAAAAGAAATCCCGGGCTGCCTCGTACGCGTCCGCCGGGGTGAACCGGGTTTCCACGTACCGGCTGTCCTCCAGCTGCCATCCGCCCTTTTCCATGGCTTCCCTGGCGCCCAGGGCCCGCAGCGCCGGGCTGTCGGTTCCCTGCCGGTTGCCGCCGAACACGGCGATCCGCTTCCGGCCCCTGGCCAGCAGCGCTTCCACCGCCGCGCAGGCCATGGCCCGGTCGTCCATGGAAACGGACGCGGCCCGTTCCATGGGCGTGCCCGCGGCGGACACCGTGGCGAACACCATGGGGATGTTCACCCCGCTGAGCACCCGGCACCTTTCGTCAATACGGCTGCCCACAAAAATGAGCCCCGAGATCCGCCGGCTGTGGCTCAGCATCAGCGCGTGGCGGAATTCATCCGCTTTTTCGTCGATGTATTCCAGGATCACGGCAGCCTGATCCCGGTCCGCGCACTGCAGCATTTCCTCCGCCAGCGCGTTCAGGAAGGGGTTCTGACGCCCGCGGATGATGACGGCCACCGTTTCGCTGTCCGCCTGCTTCAGCCCCCGGGCATTGGCGTTGCCCACAAAATGGCACTCCGCCATCACCCGTTCCACCCGCTGCTGGGTATCCTTGCTGACATCCGGGCGATGGTTCAGCACCCGGGAAACCGTCGTCACGCTGACGCCGGCTTTTTCCGCTATATCCCGGATGGTATAGATCTTCATAGCATCCTCCGGAATTTCGGTAACGTTATCGGAAACGTTTCCATTCAACATGATTGTATCATGTTTCTCAACCCGTGTCAAGGTGGAAATGCAAAAAAATTTATCTTTTCCGCTCAGATCAGACAAATCAGAACATCCGCAAATCTTTTTTCTTTATTCAAGGTTGTTTTAAGGTTCCCCTGCTATCCTGTGTCCGTCGAAAGGAAAAACGCCTTCCGGCACAGAAAAAGCAAATGGGAGGTTTGAATAATGAAACATACAAAACGATTTTTGACCGTGGCCCTGGCGGCCATGCTGGCCCTGACCTCCGCCACAGCGTTGGCGGAAGGCGAGGCAAACGAAAGCGCCGACACCCAGATGACCCAGATGCAGACGCCCCCGGCCCTGCCGGACGGCACTTTCCCCGGCGGCCCCGGGCCCAACGGCGGCCAGCCCCCCGAAAAACCGGACGGCTCCTTCCCCACGCCTCCTGAAATGCCCGGCGGCATGGGCGGCCCCGGCGGCGCTCCCGGCGGCATGGGCGGCAGCGCGCCTGAGGAATACAGCGCGGCCGTGACCCTGACGGAAAACGCCGACGGCGGAACCTACGCCTCCTCCGCGGACAGCGAAAGCGCTGTGCTGGTTTCCGGCAGCGACGTGACGCTGACTAGCGCCACCGTTTCCAAAACCGGCGACGCGGACAGCGAAAGCGCCGACTTCTACGGCATCAACGCCGCCGTGCTGGCGACGGACGGCGCGGCGCTTACCATAGAAAACGCCCAAATCACCACCGACGGCGCCCACGCCAACGCCGTGTTCAGCTACGGCAGCGGCACCACCGTCAACGTTTCCGACACCGCCATCATCACCACCGGCAACAATTCCGGCGGCCTGATGACCACCGGCGGCGCGGCGATGAACGCCGTCAACGTCACTGTTTCCACCGCCGGCAATTCCTCCGCGGCCATCCGTTCCGACCGGGGCGGCGGCACCGTCAACGTGCAGGGCGGCACCTACGAAACCACCGGCCGCGGCTCCCCCGCCATTTATTCCACCGCCGACATCACCGTGTCCGGCGCCGTGCTTTCCGCCTCCGGCTCCGAGGCCGTGGTCATCGAGGGCGGCAACAGCGTCACGCTGAACGGCGTGCAGATTACCGGCAACGACGCCGTGCTCAACGGCCAGTCCACCGTGAAAACCAACGTGCTCATTTACCAATCCATGTCCGGCGACGCCCGGGACGGCAGCTCCGTCTTTACCATGACGGGCGGCGACATGACCGCCCTGACCGGCGATATGTTCCACGTGACCAACGTGACCACTACCATCAGCCTGACCGGCGTCGCTTTCCATCCCGCCGACGACAGCAGCGTGTTCCTGTCCGCTTCCGCCGACGCCTGGGGCAACAGCGGCAGCAACGGCGGCCACGTGACGCTGAACCTCGCTTCCCAGGAAATTGCCGGCGATCTGACGGCGGACGCCCTGTCCAGCCTGCACATCAGCCTGACGGAAAACAGCTCCCTGACCGGCGCCGTCAACAGCGCCAACGCGTCCCAGGATGTGACGGTGACCCTGGACGGCACCTCCGTGTGGACCCTGACCGGCGACAGCTACCTGACCGCCTTCACCGGCGATCTGGCCCAGGTGAACCTGAACGGCTTCACCCTGTATATCGCCGGCGAAGCGCAGTAACGGCTGCAAAACGCGGAAGCGTTCCGCTCCTTTCTCCCGGCTTTTGCCGGGAGTTTTTTCTTCTCAAAAAGCCGGGGCGCAGGCATGCCGCCTCATCACCGTCTTCGCCGGAGCTTCCCCTTTCCGGGGGAAGCCTTTGCCTTCTCCGGTATAGCGGGGAAGGGGGACCGCTTGCAGTGGATGAGGATTCCCGCCGCAGCGGGACGGAGGAGGCAACGGCCGGATGAAGCAGCTATTGAGCAAAAAAGCCAAAAAACGGGACGAACCGGTTTTGCGCAAATACAAAAAGACCCGCGGATTCCTGTCCGCGGGTGATCTGCCCGGCAGCGCTTTTACAGGGTCACGGTAAAGGCCGTGCCTTTTTCTTCCTCGCTCTGCACGGTGATTTTCCCTTTCATCGCCTCCACCAGGCTGCGGGCGATGGCCAGGCCCAGGCCGTTGCCCGGCGTTTCCCGGTTGTGGGAGGAATCCACCCGGTAGAAGCGGTCGAAAATCTTTTCCTGGGCTTCCTGCGGGATCGCAGGCCCCGTATTGTGCACCCGGATCAGGCGCTTGTCGCCCCGGGCTTCCAGGGTCAGGGTGATCTGCCCGCCCGGATCGGAATACTTGACGGCGTTGCTGAGCAGGATCATCAGCAGCTGCTTCACCATGGCCTCGTCGCCGGTATAAAAGATGCCGTCGGGGATCCGGGTGTCGAACTGCTTGCCCGCCTCAAACACCGTGCTTTCAAAGGGCAGCGCCACACCCAGAAGCGCCCGGCTGAGGTCAAATTTCTCATGGGCCGCCTTGACGGTGCCTTTTTCCATCCGGGCCAGGGTCAGCAGGTTCTGCACCAGCTTGTCCGTCCGCTGTACCTCCGACTGGATGTACTGCAGGGACGGATGATCGCCCACCTCGCCGGATAGTACCTCGGCGTTAGCGGAAATCACCGCCAGCGGCGTTTTCAGTTCATGGCTGGCGTCCCAGACGAACTGCTTCTGTTTTTCCATGGCTTCGTCCACCGGCTTGACCATGCGGTGGATCAGCCACACCGCCCCGGCGGACAGCACCGCCCACTGCACCAGCGCCACCAGCACCGTGGTGTGCAGGAAGCTGCGGGCGTTCTGCATTTCGATGGTGGCGTCCACCGCGATCAGCAGCTGATTGCTGCGGCGGAAAAACACATCCCCGATCCGGCCGGAGGCGTCGCTGCCGGCAGAGGAAGCGAAGGAAAGGATCTGCTCGTCCGAATACAGGCCCTGACGCTCGCTTTCCCACCGCTCCACCGTGCCGTCCTCCTGCAGGTAGACCAGAAAGTAATTGGAAAAATTCACCGCGTTGCGGATTTCCCGGTTGGCCAGATCTCCCCGGCGGCCAAAACGCCGGTCCGGGGAAAACGTGCCCTCCGGCCCCAGGGTGCCCTGCGGCCGTTCCGGCGCCGTGCCGTCGGCTTCCCCGCGAAAATCGGGCCGCTTGCCGCCGTTTTCCTCCAGCATGGCCAGCACCGTTTCCGCCTGGGCGGATACCGACCGCAGATTCATGCCGTTGATGGCAACCACCAGCACGGCGGACGCCAGCAGCAGCCCCGTCACCACCAGCGCCATCAGGCGGATTTTCAATGTCCGGATCATGGATTTTCCTCCATGGAATAGCCCATGCCCCGGGATACCTTGATTTTCACCCCGGAGCCGATGAACGTCAGTTTTTTGCGCAGGAAGGACAAATACACCTCCACGCTGTTCAGGTCCGCGTCGCTGTCCAGGCCCCACACCCGGTCAAAAATCGTTTCCTTGCTCAGGATCTGCCGGGGATTGCGCATAAACAGCTCCATCAGCTGGTATTCCTTGCCCCCCAGCTTCACCGTCTGCCCGGTGGCGGTGCACAGAATCGACGCCGATTGCTGGTTCAATTCCACATCGCCAAAGGACAGCGCCATCACCGGGGCATCCTCCTTCCGGCGGGTAATGGCCCGCAGGCAGGCGATCAGCTCCGCCCCCTGAAAGGGCTTGGGCAGATAATAATCCGCGCCGCTCTCCAGCCCGCGCACCCGGTCCTCCAGGCCGGAACGGGCCGTCAGCATGCACACCGGCGTTTTGATGCCCTGCTGCCGCAGCTTTTTGAGCACCTGGAAGCCGTCCATGCCCGGCAGCATCACATCCAGGATAATGGCGTCGTACACCGGGTCCTGGGCGTAATCAAAGCCGTCCGTGCCCGTATACACCGGGTCGACGGCAAAGTTTTCCCTTTTCAGCATCTGGCAAATCGCCGCGGACAGGGCCTTTTCATCCTCCACCAGCAAAAAGCGCACAGGCATCCCCCTTCTTCCTTATTTTGTAATTCATTCTGCGTCTTTCCGCCCGTTTCCTGCCGGAAAAAATGAAAAAACCGTGAAGAGATCACCGCTCTTCACGGTTTCAGCCTTGCCGTTTCCCAGGATCGGCCTTCAGCCTCCCGCCTGGTAAAACAGCAGCAGGCACACGCCGGCCAGCGCCATGAACGCCAGCCCCAGGATCAGGGTGCGGGGCTTGGGCTTGCCGCGCAGGGCCTCCTTTTCCATTTTGTAGTCATAGTACCGCTGGTGTTTTTCCGGCTTGCCAAAGGGCGTGAACAGCACCTTCAGGCTTTTGACGCCGTAGGAGAAGATGTCGAAAATGCCGCCTCGGGCGCTGAAGGCCAGCAGCCCGAAGCAGAACAGCAGGATGCCCGGCACGAAAAACGCGTCGCACAATCCGCTGTACACCTTCACCGGATCCCCGGCGGTAAACACGCCGCGGCGCAGCGCCACCGCCAGGGCGCACAGCAGGCAAAGCCCAATCTCCACCAGCCAGGGGATCACGCGCTTGTTTTTCAAATGCCAAGCTCCTTCTTGTACGCTTCAAACTCCGCGTTGTTGCAGCGGATGAAGTGGCCGGGCCGGATCTCCCGCAGCGTGGGCTGATCCACGGAATAATCGTGGGCCTTGTGCGGGTCGTACTCGATACGCTTGCGGTGCTTTTCGTGATGCGGATCGGGATACGGGATGGCCGACAGCAGGGACTTTGTGTAGGGATGCAGCGGATGCTCGAACAATTCGTCCGACGTGGTCAATTCCACCAGGTGGCCGTAGTACATCACGCCGATGCGGTCGGAGAAGTACTTGACCACGCTCAGGTTATGGGCAATAAACATGATGGTCAGGCCCATCTTGTTGCGCAGGTCGTTGAGCAGGTTGATCACCTGGGCCTGAATGGACACGTCCAGGGCGGAAATGGGCTCGTCGGCGATAATCAAATCGGGCTCCAGCACGATGGCGCGGGCAATGCCGATGCGCTGGCGCTGGCCGCCGGAAAACTCATGGGGGTACCGGGCGGCATGCTCCCGCACCAGGCCCACCAGGTCCAGCACCTCGTACACCTTTTCGTCGATGTACTTTTCATCCTTGATGCCGCGGATTTTCAGGCCCTCGGCAATGATTTCCCGCACCGTCATGCGGGGGTTGATGGAAGCGATGGGATCCTGGAAGATCATCTGCATCTTGGTCATGATATTGTCCTTGGCAGCGACCTTCATGTCGATTTCATACCGGGCTTTGCGCTCTTCCGCGGCCGTGCCGGACAGGCCCTGCATATCCTTTTCGTACTGGGCTGTCAATTCCGCCTTGCGCTTTTCGCGGTACTTCTCCACGCACTTGCTCTTCTCCACGGAGGATTCCAGCGCGTTGGTTTTGGCGTCGCGGATCTTCTGATGCATTTCCCGCTTCATTTCCGCCAGCTTTTGCCGGTGCGCCGCGGTCAGCGCTTCCTTCTGGGACGGATCGGCGGCGCACTTTTCCTTCAGGTCCGCCTCCATGCGGGTCTGGGCCGCCTTGAATTCATTTTTCAGGCTGCGGATCAGCACCGGCAGGCCGTTCTGGGTGGAGGAAATGCGCAGGCCCTGGAAGTACACGTCGCCTTCCGTGGGATCGTACAGGTTGATGATGGTGCGGCCGGTGGTGGTTTTGCCGCAGCCGGATTCGCCCACCAGGCCGAACACTTCGCCCTTTTTGATGTAGAAGCTCACGTCGTCCACAGCTTTGTTGATGTAATCGCCGCTGCGGAAATACTGCTTCAGGTGGTTCACCCGCAGCAGGATGTCGGGATCCTCCTCGATGCCGGCGTTCTCCAGGTGCTTGAGGGTCACCTTGCTGACGACTTTATCCAGCACCCGGGCCAGGATCAGCAGCACCACGCCCAGCACCCACAGCCACACGGCATTGGCCGCCAGGAACCACAGGAACACGGAAGCGCCGATGGTGTTGTGCTGGTCGGAGGTCTGCACCACGCCGGCGGAGAAACGGCCGGTGGCGGCTTCCAGGGAAGAAGCGGCGTTGGCCTCGTTGACCGCGCGCAGGTTCTTCATCAGCGTATTCATGGAGCCGTCGAACTCCGCGTTATTGAGCAGGCCCCACAGGGTGTTCAGGAACACGTTCTTGGGCGTGCGGCTTTCGGTGGGATACCGCTGGGCCAGGGCTTCGTATACGCCTTCAAAGTAGGAACGCACATCCGCCTCTTCCCCGGCGGCCAGCTTCCTGGCCACCTGGGCAAAGCCGTCAGACACATCCTCCGCCGCTTCCCGCTCCTGGGTCTTGACGGCGGCCAGCGCCGTCTGATAGCGGCTGTAATCCATGGCGCGCACGTACTGCTTGGCGTCGGTCACGGCAGTGCCGGCAGCCAGGTCTTCCTTGATCATGGCCACAACGGATTCCACGAATTCCAGGTACTCCCCGGCTTCCTCCCCGTGCTCCGGGGCGAAGGTGCCTTCATAGAAGGCGCGGATATCGGGCTCCACGGAGGCAGCCTGCAGCTTGGCCAGCTTGCCGCCCTTGCCGGCGGCAGGCTTGGACACGCTGTCCAGGTATTCAAAGGCATCCTTCAGCAGGCGGCTTTCCTCGCCGCTTTCCAGCTGGTCGTAGAATTCCAGGTAAGCGGCGGCGTCAAACCCATTCTGAAAAGTGGCGTAAAACGCTTCGGCTTCCTGCTGGACTTTTTCTTCCGTGCCGTCCGCCAGCTGGTCAAACCAGGGCTTGAAGAACGCGGCGGCACGGGCCGCACGCACGTCCTCCGCCTGGCCCTTGGAGGCCGCGGCGTCCGCCAGCGCGCTGAAATACTGATGGTCAAACTGCAGCCGGTCCACAAAGCCCGCGTTCTTTTCCACGTTGCTCAGGGCGCTTTTCAGGCTGTTCCAGGGCGCGCCGTCGTTGGCGACGTTGTAAATGGACATGGTCACGGCCAGGGCCAGCAGCACCCAGCCGACGATCCTCAGCGCCGTGGCAAATCTTTTGGCAGCTTTCATGCGTCGGCGCCTCCTTTCGTCATTTGCAGGGCATCCCGGTCCGCCTGGGCCTTCTGCATGCGGCGGATCCGGTCGGTCACGATGGCCGGGGGCTCCACCTTGGGCGCGTCGGGATGCAGCAGCCAGGTGGCGGCCCAATGGGTATCGGACACCTGGAACACCGGCGGCTGCTCTTCAAAATCAATCTGCATGGCATACCGGTTGCGGGCGGCGAAGGCGTCGCCCTTGGGCGGCAGGATCATATCCGGCGGGGTACCGGGAATGGCCTCCAGCTTCTCCTTGGTCTCCAGGTCCGGCATGGAGGACAGCAGCGCCCAGGTATAGGGATGCCGCGGGTCGTAGAAAACGTCGTCCGCCGTGCCGTATTCCACGATCTTGCCGGCGTACATGATGGCGATCTTGTCCGCCATGTTGGCCACCACGCCCAGGTCGTGGGTGATGAAAATAACGGACAGCCTGCGCTCTTTTTTCAGCCGGTTGATCAGCTCCAGGATCTGGGCCTGGATGGTCACGTCCAGGGCGGTGGTGGGCTCGTCGCAGATCAGGATATCCGGGTTGGCCGACAGCGCGATGGCGATGACGATGCGCTGGCGCATGCCGCCGGAAAACTCAAAGGGATACTGGCGATAGCGCTTGTGCGGCTCGGGGATGCCCACTTCCTTCATCAGTTCGATGGCCCGGTGCCGCGCCATGCCCTTGGACAGCTTGAAGGCGTAATCTTCCGCCCGGGCCTTCAGGTAGTCGATCATTTCCACCGCGCGGTTTTCATAATCGCCCTGGGCGCCGCTGCGGATCTGCTCCTCAAAATGCGCGCTGAGGCCCTCGGCCATGCCGCACAGGTTTTTCTGCACCGCGTCCGCGTCGATCAGGTTCATGGGCACCACAGAGGGCGGCGTTTTGCCCTTGGCCTTTTCGGCGTTGAATTTGGCCGTTTCCCGGGCGAAGCGCTTTTCTTCCCGGGGGTTCTGCTTCAGGGACAGGAAATACCGCTCCAGGTAGGCCTTCACGCCGCTTTCGTAAACGTAGGCCTGGCTGTCTTTATCCAATTGCAGCGGGTCGATGGAGGCTTTCACCGCCGCGGCGGAGGCCTTCAGCGCTTCCTTGCACTTGCCGGCGTCCAGCGCCTTTTCCCGGAATACGGGCAGCGCCGCCTGCAGCGCCTTCACGGCCTCCTGCTTGCCCGCCAGGGATTCCTTTTCGGAATACGCCAGCGCCTTTTCCACGTCCTTGCGGAAATCCAGCATGAAGCCCTGATCCAGCGCTTCCCGGGCCTGGGCGTTAATTTCCTGCACGCTCTGCTTCTGCGGATCGGGCGCATGGCCTTTCATGGCGGAATAGCCGATGCAGAAGAAATTGGGGCTTTCGGCGTTCAGGACGCCGTTCATGGTGTCCTTGATTTCGCCAAGCAATTGCTCCATTTCCGCCTGCTGGCGGCCGGTATAGCTCTTTTTGAAGGCGTACAGCTTCTGCACAAAGGCGGCCACGGCGGTGTCCCCGTCCCGGAAGGTGTAAGGATTATACACCTTTTTCAGGGCGTGAATGATACGGCCGCAGCATTCCCGGGCGTCCTTATCGTTGCGCTTGATCAGCGCGTCCTCCGCCTCGTCCACGCCGTCCAGCGCTTCCACCATGGCTTCGGTGGCTTCCTTGTAGTCGTATTCCTGCTGAACGGCATTTTTGACGAAACCGTCAAACTCCTTGATCTTGGCCCGGATTTCCGCGGGGCTGCCCACCTGGGCGGCCTTCATTTTTTCTTCCAGGTTTTTCAGCATCTTGTTGAAGGATTCGCGGCCGTCCCGGCGGCGTTCCTTGTTGTTGAGCAGCATGGCTTCCGTCAGCTGCCGGCCGATGCGCATGATGGGGTTCAGGGCGCTGAGGGGGTCCTGGAACACCATGGCCAGGCGGTGGCCGCGCAGGTTATGGAATTCCTCCTCCGGGATCTTCAGCAGGTCCTTGCCGTCGTAGATGATTTCGCCGCCGTCCACGATGGCGTTTCCTGCCAGGATGCCCATGACGGCGCGGGTGGTGACCGATTTGCCGGAGCCGGATTCCCCGGCGATGGCCAGGGTTTCGCCTTCCTGCAGGTCAAAGGAAATATCCCGCACGGCCCGGACGGCGCCGTTGGTCGTACGGAAAGATATGGTCAGGTTTTTTACTTCCAGCTTTGCCATGTCAGTTGTCCGCTCCTCTCAACGAAGGATTCAGCGCATCGCGCAGGCCATTGCCGAACAGGTTGAAGGAAATCTCCAGAATGGCAATGAAAATGGCCGGGAACATGATGATGTGAGGGTACGTGCTCAGGTAGCCCTGGCCGTTGGACAGCATGGTGCCGATGGAGGTCAGGGTGGAGGACGTATCCAGGTTGATGATGTGCAGATAGCTGAGCATGGATTCGGAGAAGATCACGCCCGGGATGGTCATCACCGCGCCGGTGACGATGGTGCCCAGGGAGTTGGGGAAGATATGCTTGAAAATCAGCCGCCGGTCGCTGGCGCCCAGGGTGCGGGCGGCCAGCACGTATTCCTGGCCCTTGAAGCGGTAGAACTGGGTGCGCACCCGGGATGCCGTGCCGACCCAGCCGGTGAGCACGAAGGCAAACAGCAGCGAAACCACCACGCCTACCCTGTCCGCCAGGTGCAGCTGGAACAGCGTGGCCGTCACCATGAAGGGAACGCTGGCCAGAATATCGGAAATGCGCTCCATGATCATGTCCGTGGCGCCGCCGTAGTAGCCCTCGATGGAGCCGTAGATCACGCCCAGGATGAAGTTGATGGTGGCCACGGTGATGGCCAGCAGCAGGCTGAAGCGGGCGCCCACCGCCAGGCAGGTGAAGATGTCCTGGCCGTACACGTTGGTGCCGAACAGGAAGGAGGCGTAGAAGCCGTTGCGGTAATAGAAGTATTCGCTGTAATGCACACGGCAGCGGTAGCCGGTCTGGTTTTTCTGGGCGTAGGTGTACCACACGCCGTTTTCCCCGTCGCCGGCGATGCGCAGGCTGGTGTAGCCGGCCCGCTCCGGATTGTCCGAGGTCAGGTAATTGGGAATGTAGTTCCCGTTGTCGTCCAGCTTCGCGGCGCCGGAGGAGCCCTGGGATTCATCCTGCAGTTTGTACCAGAAATTGGCGCCGTCGTTGCCGCGCACGAAGTGCTTATTTTGGATGGCGGCCAGCGGGTAAATCACCTGGATGCCCGTATCGTTCTGGTACTGCATCAGGGCCTGGTATTCCGCGTCGCTCAGGTTCACGTACACAAAGCCCACGGAGTAGTAGGAATCGACGCGCAGGTTGTAGTACGTTTCGCCGGTGGAATCCTGGAAGGAATCGTAAACCTTCATGATGGCAGGCTTGCCGGTTTCCAGGCCGATGGCGTTCAGGTACTGATAACCCGCCACGCTCTGCTTTTCGTTTTTGCCGCCGTCCCAGAAGCCGCTGTTTTTGAACAGCTCGAACTTGGGCAGCACGGTTTTGTAATACCCGTCGCGGAAGGTGACGGTGTAATTGGACACCACGGGCACGATCAGGGCAAAGGCCGCCAGCACCATGATGAGCACAAAGGCCACCACGGCGCTTTTGTTGGTGCGGAAGCGGTTCCACGCGTCCTGCAGATAGCCGACGGATTTGGTTTGCAGCCGCTCGTCGTGAATACGGGCTTCCTTTTGCACGAACTGGAATTTTTCCTTGGGTATATTGCGATCAATTCTCTGTTCCATCATTTCTTCGACCCCATTCTGATGCGCGGATCAATGAATCCGTAGCTGATGTCAATGACGATGCCGGAGGCCAGCCCGATCAGGGTGTAGAACACGGTCAGCGCCATGAAGAAGTTATAGTCGCGGACGTTGATGGAGGCAATATACAGGTTGCCGATGCCGGGGATGCCGAAAATGTTTTCAATGATCATGGAGCCGCCCAGGATGCCGATGAATTCACCGATGATCATGGGCAGGATCACCACCATGGCGTTGCGCATGGCGTGGCGGGATATGGCCTGCGCCTTGGTCAGGCCCTTGGTGCGGGCCAGGAGCATGTAGTCGCCCGTCAGCACCTCGCTCAGCTCCGCCCGGGTGTAGCGGGTGAAGCCGGCGATGACGCCGAAGGACAAACTCATGATGGCCGGCACCATGGAAACGAACATCCGCCAGCTGAACAGGGACCCTGCCTGGCTCAGCGATGCCAGCTGCAGGGGGAACCAATCCAGCTTAAAGCAGAAAATATACTGCACCAGGAAAGCATATACATAGCTGGGCACCGAAATGAACACCATGACCAGGGTGGAAATAAAGGCATCCTGCCACTTGTTCTTTTTCAGCGCAGCGTAAATTCCCAATCCAAGCCCCAACGGAATCGAAATCAGGATGGAATACAGGTTCACAACCACCGTATAGGGCAGCTTCTGCATCATCACGTCCCAGATGGGCAGGCTGTCATACATCTGTTCGCCCACGCCCCAGTCCCATTCGGTGAAGATGCTCTTCATATAAAGGAAAAATTGCACCATGATGGGCTTGTTGTAGCCCATTTTTTCCCGTTTGGCCAGCACCAGGTTGATGTCGCGGCCCATTTCGCGCACAGCGGGCAGCGGCAGCAGCTTGATCAGAACAAAGCACATGACCGTGATGACAAACATCGTCAGGAACATGTACAGGATACGTTTAATGACATACTTGGTCATTCCGTTTTCCCCTCCGCTTGATTTTTCTCCCAGGCGTAAAAGCCTCTTTCATTTTCACGCCGGGCCGATTTCCGTCCGTCCGCGCAAAGGGAAGATGCGCAGCGGAGGATGGACAGGCGGCTGCCGGTATGCCCTTCCAAAAAATGAAAAACATACCGGCAAGCGCGACGGGCATGGAGGGAAAAACCCTCCATGCCCGCGCTTTCAGGCACAGGCGCAAGCCCGGCCTGGTCTTGTGCGATTAGTACACCAGGGTGTTGTTCGCAATGTAATCAGCCCAGGCAGCGTCATCATAATTGTAGGTGACGAATTCCTGACCGCCGAAACCGATCAGGGTCAGGTAGGTGTTGCTGCCGTTGTTGACCTTCTGGCTGGTCAGGCTGGCCACGTTGCGGTAGTACAGGGAGGTGGTGGTGAACCAGTTCATGAAGGCGTGCTCCACGCCGGCCACGATTTCGCAGCGGGTGCTGTAGGCATAATCAGCGAAGGCGCCCAGCTTTTCGAAGATCACAGGCACGTCGGAGGTGGCGTTGTTGGCCCACATGGCCCAGTGGTTCAGGGAGTCGGTGATTTCGCCGATTTCGCCGCCGAAGTTGAAGGTCACAGCGATGGCGTCGGTGTCATAGCCGTATTCCATCTGGTTGCCGGAGCCGTCAGCCGCGTCGGTGTAGCAGCGGGCGAACACGCCGAAGGGATCCATGGTGGCGCCGCCCCAGGTGGTGAAGATCATGTCCGCACCGCCGGAGTAGTTGGTTTCATAGTAGTCGGCGTCGGGGGTCATGGTCATGGTGATCTTGCCCTCGAACTTGCTGCCCTTCACAGCTTCGGTCAGCTGCTTGAGGAAGTAGTTGTACATCTGCACATAGATGGTATCGCTGTTGTACAGGCGGATATCCAGCACGATGTCGCTTTCGCCGTCCCAGATCTTGGCCGCGATGGCTTTGTCAGCCGCGATGGCCATCAGTTCCTGGGCATAGCTCATGTTGTAGCCGGTCATGGCTTCGTAGGCTTCGTCCAGGGTAGCGTATTCGCCGCCTTCGCCGTAGGTCATGCCGAACAGTTCAACCAGCGCCTTCTTGGCGGGTTCGCTTTCGCGGTACAGCGCGCCGGAGAAGGGATCGTAGCAGTACATGTAGTTCAGGATACCATAGCCGCCGGTGCCGGCCGCGGTGTAAGCGGTGGCGAAGTCATTGGCGTCCAGGGCGAAAGCGAAGCCCTTGCGGAATTCGTCGATGACCAGGATCTGGCTGTTGGTGCCGTGCTCCACCAGCTTGGCGTAGTTGGTGTTGAAGGTCAGCTTGGTGGTGTAGCTCTGGGGCTCGTACTTGATGTACTGGCTGGCGGCGTACTTTTCCATGTCCTCGTTCTGCAGGGACACGCCGTCGATTTCGCCCTTTTCAAAGGCCAGGATCTGGGTGGCGTGGTCGGTGATCACGTTCACCACGATGTTGTCGGTCTGGTACTGGCCCAGGTGACGGCCGTCATGATAGCCGAACCAGCTCTCGTTGCGGCTCAGGGTGTATTCCTTGTCCAGCTGGAAGGAGGTCAGCATGTAGGGGCCGTAGGAAACGGTCTTTTCCAGAGAACGGCAGTAGTCGCTCTTCACGGTGTCCGCTTCTTCTTCGGTGGCCACTTCGGCACCGTCCTTGTAGAAGGTCTTGCAGGCTTCATAGACGCTCTTTTCCACCAGGAAGTTGCCGCTCAGGTTGTAGGGCACATAGAAAGCGGGTTCAGCCACAGGGGCTTCCAGGATGAAGTCGATGGTGTAGTCGTCGATCTTCTTGAGGCCCACATCGTCCCAGGTCACGGCCTTGGCGATGTTGGCGACCTTCAGGTATTCGGGAGCGTAGCTGTTGTAGGGCATGCCGGCAGCCAGGTAGGTTTCATACAGATACTTGGCGGAAACCCAGTCTTCGTCCTTGCCTTCTTCCACGGCGGCGTCGCGGTACAGGGTTTCATCGGCAACGGACACATACTGAGGAGCGGGGTTGCCGTCCTTGTCAGGCGCGCCCACGATGCCCCAGAAGCCCAGGTCCAGGAACACTTCGGTGCCGGCGGCCAGCAGGTTTTCAGCGGTGTCCTGGATGGCGTCGTAGGTGGTCTTGCCGGCGTACAGATAGTTCTTGGCATTGACGATGGAGAAGGTGCCGTCATACCAGGAGTCCGCGCGGCGGTTGAGGATCTTGGGGTTCAGCTGCTGCTGCATGGAATAGATGTAGTCATCAGCGTTGACCTTGGTGCCGTCGTTGAAGCACACTTCGGGGTTCAGGGCGATACGCCAGGCCTTGCCGGTTTCGCCTTCCTTCACGCCCATCTTGCCCACATACTCGGCGGTCACATCCACAGGCATTTCAGCGGCGGCTTCCGGCACGATGGAATAGCCGGTCTTGTCGCTGTTCATCTTGAAGGTGTAGAAGCCGGAAATGATGTAGTCCGTAATGGCGGAGTCTTCGTTGGTTTCCCAGCTCAGCACGTCCCAGTTCATGCTGGAGGTGATGGCGCTGGTGTAATCATTGTAGGTGTACACCTTTTCGTCGGTGTAGTCCTTGCCTTCTTCACCGGCGAAAACGTCCGTGGTCACGGTGCCGCCGCCAGCAGGCGCGGCTTCCAGCGTCACATTGCCGGCGTTGAAAGCGCGGGTTCCGACATCGTAAGAGTCGGCCAGCACGAAGCCTTCAGCCAGGGCAGACACGGAAGAAAGCACCATGATCAGCGTCAAAGCGATGGATACAACTTTCTTCATCTGAGATTTCCCTCCCTTAATATTTCCCATCAGGTTTTGCCCGTATGGTCGAAGTATTATATCATAATCTTCTGCCGCAAGTCAATTCATTTCCTCCCAATTCCGACAAAAAACAAAAAAATCCCGGATAATTACAGCATTCTTCCATGATTTATGAAAGAATATGCATGCAAAACGCCGCTTTCCCCGGCACCGGTTGCGCCGCGAAGCAAAGTATGATAGAATAATGCCGCTGCCCAAAGCGGCATGAAACGGAAACGCAAAAAGGAGATAAGCGCATGGGAACGCAGGGAACCGTGGTGTGCCTGGGTTTTTTTGACGGCGTGCACAGGGGGCACCTGGCCCTGCTGGCCGCCGCAAAGAAGGCCGCGCGGGAAGCGGGGCTCCCGGTCTGCGTTCACACTTTTGACCGGGCTCCCGGCGGCAAAGGCCCGGCGCTGACCACCCTGGAAGAGCGGGAGCGCCTGCTGCGCGCCGCCGGCGCGGACCAGGTGGCCGTCAGCCCCTTTGACGAGCGGACGCGCACCATGTCCGGGGACGAATTTTTTGAGCGCGTGGTGCTGGGGCGCTTGCACGCGGCCCACGTGGTGTGCGGGGACGACCACCGCTTCGGCTACCGGGGCGCCTGGGGCGTACAGGAATTGCAGCAATTGTGCGACAGCCACGGGGTCCGCCTGACCGTGGTGCCCCCCGTCACGCTTGCGGACGGCACGCGCATTTCCTCCTCCGCCATCCGCGCCGCCCTGGCCCGGGGGGAATGGGCGCTGGCGGAAGAAATGCTGGGCCGGCCGCTGCCGGCGGAAACAAAAAAATCCTTTCCATAATAATTCGCTTGCATCCTGCCCTGAAAAAGGGTAAAATAGATTCAGCAATTCATAGAATGAACGAATGGAGGACGAAGGTATGTATCGCGCAGTCATTAACGAAGCGAAAGCGAAGATGGAAAAGACCCGGGAATTCTATCAAAAGGATATGCTGTCCCTGCGGGCCGGCCGCGCCAATCCCCAGATCCTGGACCGGATCATGGTGGACTATTACGGCACCCAGACGCCCCTGAAGCAGATGGGCAACATCAACAGCCCCGAACCCCGGCTGCTCACCATTTCCCTGTGGGATCCCAAGGCCATTCCCCTGGTGGAAAAGGCCATCCAGAAAAGCGACCTGGGCATGAACCCCTCCAACGACGGCAAGCTGATCCGCCTGGTGGTGCCCGAATTGAACGAAGAACGCCGCAAGGACCTGACCAAGATCGTGCGCAAGGGCGCCGAGGAGGCCAAGGTGGCCCTGCGCGGTATGCGCCGGGACGCCATGGAGCAGTTCAAGAAGCTCAAGAAGGATTCCCAGATCACCGAAGACGATCAGCGCAAGGCGGAAGACGAAATGCAGAAGCTGACCGACAGCCAGATCAAGGAAATCGACAAGATCGCCGCCGAAAAAGAAAAGGAGATCATGGAAGTCTGATGCAGAAACTGCTGGGCCGTCCTGTAAAGGAGGCCCTTTCTTCCCTTCCGGCAGACGAAGTGACCGTGGTGGAAACCGCCGCGCCCCGGAAAGAAACGCGGCAGGAAGGCACCCTGCGGGTGATTGCCTGCCGGGAAGGGACGCTGATCGCGGCACGGTTCAAGGACGGCCTGCCCCGGCAAAAAGGAGACGCATGACCACATATCCCATTCTGCCCCGGCACGTGGCCATCATCATGGACGGCAACGGGCGCTGGGCCAAGCAGCATAAAATCAAAATCGCCCTGGGTCACCGCACCGGCGTGGAGGCCCTGCGGGCCATCATCCGGGAAAGCAGCGATTTGGGCATCGAAGCGCTTTCCCTTTACGCTTTCTCCACCGAAAACTGGAAGCGGGATCCCGGCGAGGTGGAGGCCCTGATGGGCCTGCTGCTGGAGTTCTTCACCTCAGAAATCGACGAACTGCACGAAAAGAACGTGTGCATCCGCATTCTGGGCGACAAGGACGGCATGCCGGAAAAGCAGCGCACCGCGCTGATCAGCGCCGAGGAGCGCACGAAAGACAACACCGGGCTGAAGCTGAACATCGCCATCAACTACGGCGGCCGCGCCGAACTGGCCCGGGCCGCCCGCATCCTGGCGAAAAAGGCCGCCGCCGGGGAAATCGACCCCGACGCCATCGACGAAGCCATGGTGGCGGATGCCCTGTACACCCGCGGGCTGCCGGACGTGGATCTGCTGATCCGCACCAGCGGGGAAATGCGGCTGAGCAATTTCCTGCTTTACCAGTGCGCCTACGCCGAATTCCTGTTTCCCACGGTGCTGTGGCCCGATTTTTCCCTGGCGGATTATCATCAAGCGCTGGACGCGTTCGCCAAACGCGACCGGCGGTACGGAGGACGCAATTCATGACGACCCGGATCATTACAGGCGTGTGCCTGATCGCTCTGCTGGTTTTCGCGCTGGCCATGGGCGGCTGGGTGTTTTCAGTGCTGTACATGCTCACCATCTGCCTGGCCATGTATGAGGTGTACCGGGCGCTGGGCGACGCGGGGCACCGGCCCGTGCAGTGGCCCAGCTGGCTGTGCCTGGCGCTGTCCATTCCCCTGTTCAACCTGATGGGCAGCATCACGCTGCTGCTGCCCCTGGTGGCGGGCGCCGCCATGCTCACCGCGGGCGTCATCATGTTCCGTTCGGAGCCGCGGCTGGAGGACATCCTGATGTCCGTGATGCCGCTGGGCTGCGTGCTGCTGCCCGGCATGTGCATGCTGGGGCTGCAGAACGCGCCGGACCGGGCGGACCAATTGATGCTGACCATCCTGGCCTTCGGCGTGCCGCTGTTCGGCGACACCCTGGCGTACTTTATCGGCAGCCGCATCGGCCGGCGCAAGCTGTGCCCCGCCGTCAGCCCCAACAAAACGGTGGAAGGCGCCGTGGCCGGCATGGCGGGCAGCCTGCTGTTCGCCCTGGCGGTGTGGCTCGGGTTCACCTTTTTCACCAGCACGCTGCCGCCCATCTGGCACTTCCTGGTGCTGGGCTTTGTCGGCGGCTTTGCCGGGCAGCTGGGCGATTTGTTCGCTTCCCTGATCAAGCGTCATTGCGGGCTCAAGGACTTTGGCTCCATTTTCCCCGGCCACGGCGGCATGATGGACCGGCTGGACAGCGTATATTGGTCCACAGTGGTCATGTACGTGTACCTGAACCTGTCCACCCTGATGATCGCCTGAGGAGGAAACGAAACCCATGCGCGGCATTGCCATCCTGGGCAGCACCGGCTCCATCGGCCGGCAAGCCATCGACGTTCTTTCCCTGCATCCGGACCGCTTTTTTGTCACCGCGCTGACCGCTCACCGGAACGCGGCGCTTTTGTTTGATCAGGTTCGTCTGCTGCGCCCCCGTCTGGCGGCGCTGACCGGCATGGATCACGCCCCGATCCCTGCCGATCTTTCCTTTTGCGAATTCCGCTTCGGCCCCCGGGCGCTGGAAGAAGTGGCCGCCCAGGCGGAGGGCAGCGACGTGCTGGCCGCCGTGGTGGGCGTCGCGGGGCTGAAATCCGTCATGGCCGCCCGGAAAGCCGACAAGCGGGTGCTGCTGGCCAACAAGGAAACGCTGGTGGCCGGCGGCGAAATGGTGATGAACGCCTGTCCCCCGGGAACGCTGCTGCCGGTGGACAGCGAACACAGCGCCATTTTCCAGTGCCTGCAGGGTGCCGGCCCCAACCGCTACGAAAAAATCCTGCTGACGGCCTCCGGCGGGCCCTTCCGCACGTGGGAAAAGGATCAGATCGCCGCCGCCACCGTGACGCAGGCCCTGGGCCACCCCACCTGGAACATGGGTGCCAAGATCACCGTGGATTCCGCCAGCATGTTCAACAAAGCGCTGGAAATCATCGAGGCCAAATGGCTTTTTGACGCCTATCCGGAGCAGATCCAGGTGGTGGTGCACCCGCAGTCCATCGTTCATTCCGCCGTGCAGTTCAAGGACGGGGCGGTGATCGCCCAGCTGGGCAGCCCGGATATGAAGGTGCCCATCCTGTACGCCATGAGCTATCCGGAGCGGCTGGAAACCGGTGCCCGGGAACTGGATCTGTTCCAGCTGCGTCAGCTGACCTTTGAAAAGCCGGACACCGAAAAATTCCCGGCCATCGGCATGGCGTACGACGCGCTGCGCGCCGGCGGCGCGGCGGCCTGCGTGCTCAACGCCGCCAACGAAACAGCCTGCTACGCCTTCCTGCGGGAGGAAATCCCCTTCGGCCGCATCGCCGGGGTGGTGGCGGGCGCGCTGCAAAAGTACGGTTCCCTGCCGGCGCGGGATCTGGCCGACATTGACCGGGCCGACGCCCTGGCCCGGGAAGAAGCCGGCCGCCTGATCCATAAAAACTGACGGATCATCCCACATGGCATTCCCCATGCAGCAGCACGGGGAGGCCGCTTTGAAGCGGCGTTCCGCCCCATCCCGCAGGGGTTTTCGGGAAGGGGTGCAGGGGGAGCCCGCTTTTGGCTTCAAAAGCGGGTTCCCCCTGCAAATTCCTAAGGAGGCACTATGACGGTTTTCTACATCATCGCCGCTATCCTGATGCTGGGTATCATGGTGACGGTGCACGAAGCGGGCCATTTCTGGGCCGCGCGCATGACCGGCATCCCGGTGAAGGAATACGCCATCGGGTTCGGCCCCAAGATCCTGGAATGGAAAAGCAAAAAATACGACACCAGGTTTTTCCTGCGTTTGATCCCGGCGGGCGGCTACTGCATGTTCTACGGGGAAGACGACACCGCAGGCAAAGAGGCCAGCACCGACCCCCGGGCCATGGGCAATTACGCCGTATGGAAGCGGATCATCACGGTGGCGGCCGGTCCGGTAATGAATTTCCTGCTGGCGCTGGTGGTGGCGGCCTGCATTTTCGGCACGGTGGGCGAAGACACCCAGGGCGTGTACGGCTACACCGTGGTGCAAACCGTTTCGGAAAACAGCCCGGCCGCCGAGGCCGGCATGCAGCCCGGCGACGTGCTGACGGCCGTGAACGGCCAGGACGCCCGGGGCCTGGCCGACAGCGGCGGCCGCTATAAGATCTCTCAGCTCATCGACCTCTACCAGCCCGGGGACGACCCCCTGGCGTTCACCGTGCAGCGCGGAGAGGAAACCCTGACGCTGTACGCCGCCCCCCGGTACGATGAAAAGGAAAAACGCTCCCTGATCGGGATCACGCTGCTGGTGCAGTACACGCCGGGATATACCCCCGTTTCCCTGCCCCGGGCCGTTTCCCTGGGGGCCGATTACTGCGTGCGCGCCGGCGGCGCCATCCTGACCAGCCTGAAGGACCTGGTCACCACCGGCAAGGGGTTTGAGGAATCCTCCGGCCCGGTGGGCATCATCCAGCTGATCGCCGAAGAAACGCAGACCGCCGCCCGCACCTCGGGCACGGACGCCTTCCTGACCTACGCCCAGCTGCTGGTGCTGATTTCGGTGAACCTGGGGCTGTTCAACCTGATCCCCATTCCCGGGCTGGACGGCAGCCGCATCGTGTTCCTGATCATTGAAGCCATTCGGCGCAAGCCGGTGCCCCAGCGGGTGGAGGCCTATGTGCACACCGCCGGCTACGCGCTTTTGTTCGGGCTGCTGATCGTGATGACATTCAAGGACGTACTCCGGATCTTCCGTTAAACGAAGGAGACTGCAATGGGCGCAAAGAAACAGGTTTTCGCCGGCTCCGTGGCCATCGGCGGCGGCGCGCCGGTATCCATCCAATCCATGACCAACACCGACACCCGGGACGTGGGCGCCACCCTGGAGCAGATCAAGGCCCTGGCCGCCTCCGGGTGCGACCTGGTGCGCGTTTCGGTGTATGACCGGGCCTGCGCCGGCGCCGTGCGGGCGCTGGTGGACCAAAGCCCCGTGCCGCTGGTGGCCGACATCCATTTCGACCACACCCTGGCCATCGCCGCCATGGAAAACGGCATCCACAAAATGCGCATCAACCCCGGCAACATCGGCAGCGAGGATAAGGTGCGCCGGGTGGTGGACTGCGCCAAAGCGCACCATGTGCCCATCCGCATCGGCGTCAATTCCGGCTCCCTGGAAAAAGACATTCTGGAAAAGGAAGGCGGCGTAACGCCGGAAGGCATGGTGGAAAGCGCCATGCGCCACGTGCGCATCCTGGAGAACGCGCATTTTGACGACATCGTGATCTCCCTGAAATCCTCCTCCGTGCCCACCACGGTGGCGGCGTACCGGCTGATGCACGAAAAATGCGATTATCCCCTGCACCTGGGCGTCACCGAAGCGGGGCTGCCCGGCCAGGGCACCGTCAAATCCGCCATCGGCATCGGGTCGCTGCTGCTGGACGGCATCGGCGATACGGTGCGCGTGTCCCTGACCGGCGACCCCGTCAACGAACCCCACGCCGCCATGGACATCCTGCGGGCGCTGGGGCTGCGCCGGGGCATCCGGTTCGTATCCTGCCCCACCTGCGGCCGGGCGCAAATCGACGTGGCCTCCATCGCGGAACGCCTGACCCGGGAATTTGCCGACCTGGACCTGCCCGTCACGGTGGCCGTCATGGGCTGCGTGGTCAACGGCCCCGGCGAAGCCCGGGACGCCGACATCGCCCTGTGCGGCGGCAAGGACTGCGGCGCGCTGTACATCAAGGGCAAGCCCGTGAAAAAGCTCACCGGCAACCTGGCGGAAGAAATGGCCCGGGCCGTGCGGGAATACCTGGCGCAGCCGGCCGGCGAAGCCCACGGCGGCGCGTGACGCAGGCCGAAGAAAGGATGCTGTTTATGGATTCCATCTGGGAAGAGATGTACCGCGCCGCCAAGGCGGTGCTGGGCGCGCGAACCCTGTCGGACTACGTGACCGCGGGGGAAGTATCGGCGGCCGTCCGGTCCAAATCGGGAAAAATCTATGTGGGCGTCTGCATCGACACCTGCTCGTCGCTGGGCATCTGCGCGGAAAGAAACGCCATTTTCAACATGATCACCAACGGGGAGCATGAAATCGACCGGGTCCTGTGCATTCCGCCCAACGAAGGGAAAGGCGCGCCGTGCGGCGCGTGCCGGGAGCTGATGACGCAGCTGATGCCCGGCGCCTACAAAGACATTGAAATCATGATCGACTACGCCAAGGGGCGCGTGATGAAGCTGGGCGAACTGACCCCCGAATGGTGGATCGACTGAGCCCTTTTTCTTCCGCGCCGCGAGAAAAACGAATGGAAATCAGCTATGACGTATGACGAATTGCTGCAGGCCGTGCACAAGGCGCTGCCCGAAACCGAGGGCAAGATCGCCATTGAACGGGTGCGGTATGTGAAAAGCGAAAACAAGGCGTACTTTTCCTTCCTTTCCGATGTGCTGATCGGGGAGAAGGGCTTTTTCGTGATGAAAACCGCGCTGGAAAAGGCGTTTCCGGGGCTGAAATTTTCCCTGCGCGTGGCCAGCCCGTCCCTGGCCCGGGAATTTTTGCAGCATCCGGACCAGTACGCCGCGCCGCTGAACAATTTCCTGATCCGGCATTACCCGGCCACGGCGTCCTGGGAATTTGACATGCGCTGGGTGCCCGGCAACGGCCGCGTCACCCTGGAAATGCCCGACGAGTTTTCCTACCATTACCTGGAAAAGCAAAACGTGCAGGAGCAATTGGCCCAGGTGATCCGGGATATTTTCCGGCTGGACACCGAAGTGTCGCTGCGCATTTGCGGGGACGAGGAAAAGCGCCTGCGGGCGCTGCAGGAGGAACGGGAGCACCAGGACCGCGTCGCGGCGGAGCGCGCCGCAAGGTACGAGGAGCTGGCCGCCCAAGCAGAGGAAAAGCCGGTCAAAAAAGACCCCCGCATCCGGGGCAAGGCCATCGGCGATCCGCCCGTTCCCATCCGGGAGATCCGGGACGACAGCGGCCTGGTGGTGATCCGGGGCAAGGTGCTGTCGGCTGAAAGCAAGGAAGTGGGCGGCGGCGAAATGGTGCTGCTGTCTTTCCTGGTCACCGATTACACCAGCACCATCCGGTGCAAGATCTTCCTGCGCTACCGGCCCAAGCCCCGGAAGGACGAGGATCCGCCGCCCATTACCGACGAGCAGCGGGAAGCGGTGGAAAAGGTGGTCAAGGCCGTGAAACCCGGCATGGGCATCCTGGTGCGGGGCGACGCCCAGTACGACAATTTTGCCCACGAAACGGGCATCATGGCCCGGGACCTGTCCGCCTGCGATCTGCCCCAGCGCATGGACAACGCCCCGGAGAAGCGCATCGAATTGCATTTGCACACCCAGATGAGCAACATGGACGCCGTATCCAGCGCCACTTCCCTGATCGAGCGGGCGGCCAAATGGGGCCACGAAGCCATCGCCGTGACCGACCACGGGGTGGTGCAGGCCTTCCCGGAAGCCTTCGGCGCAGCCAAGAAGTTCGGCATCAAGCTGATCCCCGGCGTGGAAGGCTACCTGACCGACGACGACGAAGCGGTGACGGGCGATACCGACCTGCCCCTGGATACGCCGGTGATCGTGCTGGACTTTGAAACCACCGGGCTCAACACCGCCAAGGACCGCATCATTGAAATCGGCGCGGTGAAGCTGGCCCACGGCCAGGTGGTGGATTCCTTCGGGGAGCTGGTGAACCCCGGGATGCTGCTGCCGCAGAAAATCACCGAAATCACCCACATCACCGACCAGATGCTGCGGGACCGGCCCAATGCCGCCGAATTGCTGCCCAAGCTGCTGGCCTTTATGGACGGCTGCCCCATCGCGGCCCACAACGCCAAGTTCGACTGCGCCGTGCTGGAAAGCGAATTGAAGCGCCTGGGCCTCGAATACAAGGCGCCCCAGATCGACACCCTGACGCTGGCCAGGAAACTGTATCCGGAACTGAAATCCCACCGGCTGGGATCGGTGTGCAAGCGCCTGGGCGTATCGCTCAAGGACGCCCACCGGGCCGTCAACGACGCCGCTGCCACCGCCCAGTGCCTGGCGCGGATGATGGACGACGCCCGGAAGAAGGGCGCCGAAAAGCTGAAGGACCTGAACGACGTTTCCAAGGGCTACACCCTGGGCAATTCCTGGCACATCATCCTGCTGGCCGCCGACCAGGACGGCATGACCAACCTGAACCACATGATTTCCGAGGCGCACCTGAAGTATTTCCGCCGCAAGCCCCACATTCCCCGGGCCGTGCTGCAAAAATACCGCAAGGGCGTCATCGTGGGCTCCGCCTGCGAAGCGGGCGAACTGTACAGCGCCATGGTGGACGGCGCCAGCGATGAAAAGCTGGCCAAAATCGCCCGGTTCTACGACTACCTGGAGATCCAGCCCCTGGGCAACAACGCCTTCCTGATCCGGGAAGGCAAGGTGGCCGACGAGGAGGCCCTGCGGGAATACAACCGCCGCATCGTGCGCCTGGGCGAAAAACTGGGCCTGCCGGTGGTGGCCACCGGCGACGTGCATTTCCTGGATCCCGAGGACGCCATCTTCCGCTCCATCATCCAGGCCGGCCAGGGCTACAGCGACGCCGATCTGCAGCCGCCCCTGTATTTCAAAACCACCGAGGAAATGCTGGACGAATTTTCCTACCTGGGGGCCGAAAAGGCCTACGAGGTGGTTATCAAAAATCCCAAGCTGGTGGCCTCCCGCATCGGGAAGCCCGCGCTGTTCCCGCCGCACCCCGAAGGGAAAACCACCTTCTCCCCCTTCTGGCCGGAAGCGGAAAACGACATCAAAACCCTCACCTACGGCAAAGCCCACGCCCTCTACGGCGACGAGCTGCCCGACATCGTGCAGAAGCGCATCGACAAGGAGCTGGGCGCCATCGTGGGCTACGGCTACTGCACGCTGTATTCCATCGCCCAGAAGCTGGTGAAAAAATCCCTGGCGGACGGCTATGTGGTGGGCAGCCGCGGCAGCGTGGGATCTTCCTTCGTGGCGTTTCTGACCGGCATCACCGAAATCAATTCCCTGCCGCCCCATTACCGCTGCGAAAACTGCCGCAAGGCGGATTTTGACATTCCGCCCCAGTACACCATCGGCGTCGATTTGCCGGACAAGGTGTGCCCTGTGTGCGGCAAGCCCCTGGTGAAAGACGGTTTCGACATTCCCTTTGAAGCCTTCCTGGGCTTCAAGGGCGACAAGGTGCCCGATATCGACCTGAATTTCTCCGGCGAATACCAGCCCCGGGCTCACAATTACGTGAAAGAGCTGTTCGGCGAGGAATTCGTGTTCCGGGCCGGCACCATCGGCACCCTGGCGGAAAAAACGGCCTACGGCTACGTGCTCAAATACCTGGAGGAGCGCAACCTGACCGTGCCGGACGCCGAAAAGGAGCGGCTGGCCGCCGGGTGCGTGGGCGTGAAGCGCACCACGGGCCAGCACCCCGCCGGCATGGTGGTGCTGCCCCAGGAATACGACATCTGCCAGTTCACCGCCGTGCAGCACCCGGCCGACGACACCGAATCCACCACCGTCACCACCCACTACGATTTCAACTCCATGCACGACATCCTGGTGAAGCTGGACATTCTGGGCCACGACGATCCCACCATGCTGCACATGATGGAGGAGCTGACGGGAGTCAATTTCCGCAAGATCCCCCTGGGGGACAAAAAGGTGATGAGCCTGTTCTCCTCCCCCGAGGCGCTGGGCGTGACCCGGGAGGAGATCGGCTGCAACACCGGCACCTTCGGCGTGCCGGAATTCGGCACCGCCTTCGTGCGCCAGATGCTGGAGGATACGCACCCCTCCACCATGCAGGAGCTGATCCGCATTTCCGGCCTGTCCCACGGCACCGACGTGTGGCTGGGCAACGCCAAGGACCTGATCGACAAGGGCATCGTGCCCCTGAGTCAGTGCCTGTGCACCCGCGAGGACATCATGAACCAGCTGATGCAGCAGGGCGTGCCGGCCAAGATGGCCTTCGACACCATGGAATTCGTGCGCAAGGGTAAGGGGCTGAAGCCCGAAATGGCCGAAGCCATGCACGAGCACAACGTGCCTGCCTGGTTTGAGGAAAGCTGCCGCAAAATCAAGTACATGTTCCCCAAGGGCCATGCCGCCGCTTATGTCACCATGGCCCTGCGCGTGGCCTGGTACAAGGTGTATTATCCCCAGGCATACTACGCCGCCTACTTCACCATCCGCGGCGACGGCCTGAAGGAAATGTACGCCCTGGACCAGGAAAAGAAAACCACCGCCAAGGACAAGGATTCCATCACCGCCCTGGAAATGGTGCTGGAAATGATGGCCCGGGGGTATTATTTCCTGCCGGCCGACCTGTACAAGAGCGACGTCAGCCGCTTCATCCCGGAGGGCGACAAGGGCCTGCGGGTTCCCTTCACGGCCCTGGGCGGCCTGGGCGAATCCGTGGCGCAGAGCATCGTGGAGGCCCGGGAGATCCCCTTCATTTCCGTGGAGGACCTGAAAAACCGGGGCAAGGTATCCAGCGCGGTGCTGGACCTGCTGCGGGAGCACGGATGCCTGAAGGACCTGGCCGAAACCAACCAGGTGACGCTGTTCCAGCTGTAATTTCAACGCTGCAAAAAAACGCCGCGCGGTCTTCTTTGCCGCGTGGCGTTCTTTTTGTGTCACAGGTGGTTCCGGTTGGGCCCCCGGAGGAAATCCCCCGCGGCGGCGGCGTGCGGCAGCGGCAGCAGGATCTGCTGCCCGGCCACCGACACAGTGTCCTTTTCCTCGCCGGTATCGTAAAGGCGGATGGACGTTGCCCGGAAGGAAAACACCCCGGCGGGCGACAGCAGCTCCAGCGTGTCCCCCACGTAAAAGCGGTTTTTCAGGGTGACGCGGGCCAGGCCGTCCTGCCAGTCCTCCACGCGGCCCACATATTCCATCTCCTGGGTGAAGCCCTCCGCACCGGCCATGGGAGACGGCGGCCCAAAGTAAAACCCGGTGTTGAAGGCCCGGTGGCTGGCCTTGCGCACTTCCCCTTCCAATTCCGGCAGCAGCGAACGGTAGCTTTCCTCGCTTTGCGCCAGCGCGTCCAGCGCCCGGCGGTAAGCGCCCACCACCGTGGCCACATAGTACTCCGTTTTCATCCGGCCTTCGATTTTCAGGCTGGCGACGCCCGCATCGATCAGCTCCGGCAGGTGGGACAGCATGTTCAGGTCATACGCCGACAGCAGGTACGTGCCCCGGGCATCCTCCTCGATGGGCCAGTATTCCCCTGGCCGCTTTTTTTCCACCAGCGCGTATTCCCACCGGCACGGCTGGGCGCAGGCGCCCCGGTTGCCGCCCCGGCCGGTGAGATGGTCGCTGAGCATACAGCGGCCGGAATAGCTCATGCACATGGCGCCGTGCACGAAGGCTTCCATTTCCAGGCCTTCCGGCACCGCCTGCCGCAGCGCCCGGATCCGCGCCAGGGACAATTCCCGGGCCAGCACCACGCGCCGGGCCCCGTTCCGCTCATAGAACCGGGCCGTTTCGCTGTTCAGGGTGTTGGCCTGGGTGCTGATGTGCTGCTCCAGTTCCGGCACGTCCCGGCGCAGGGCCAGAAAGGCCCCCAAATCGCTGACCAGCGCTGCGTCGACCCCCAGGGCCGCCGCCCGGCGCGCCGTTTGGATCAGTTCCGGAAACTCCTCCTCATAGGGCAGGATGTTCAGCGTCAGATAAAATTTCTTTCCCAGAGCGTGGGTGTAATCCAGCGCCTCAGCCAGCTCTTCCCAGGTGAAATTCCCGGCGAAGGCCCGCAGGCCGAAGGACGGCAGCGCGCCGTACACCGCGTCCGCCCCGAAGCGCAGGGCCGCTTTCAGCTGCGGCATGCCCCCGGCGGGGGCCAGCAATTCCGGCATAATCCCTCTCCTTGTTTCGGTGATGCTTCCATTATATCCGCATCGTCGGCTTCCTTCAAGGTATATTTCCATCCGGCCCGGGGAACGATGAAGCCGAAAGGAAGGTGTATCCATGCGTACATGGCTTTGTGTGCTCCTACTGCTGGGGCTGCTGTGGATTCCGCGTATGCAGCAAACTGTCCGCTGCCAGCCGGTGCTGTGGGGTGTTCTGGATGAAACGGCGCTGGAAATGGCCGGCGCGGAGGAATCGGAGGAGGAAGAGGACGGCACCGTGCGGTTTTTCTTCCCCTGGCTGGAAGCGCTGCTGACCTGGATCGAAGCGTAAACATAGGCGTTTGCTTTTTCCCGGGAAAGTCCGTATAATGGAACCAGCTTTACGAAAGGAGACGCCGCCATGAGAAAGAGGCTGCTTGCGGCTTTGATCCTGCTGCTTCTGCTGCCCCGGGCAGCGCTGGGGGACGGGTGGATCGTGGAGGAAACGCCGGAGGACGACGATTTTTCCATGCAGGACATCCTGAACGCGCCCAAAACCTCCCGGAACCCCAACATCCTGACCCTGTCCTTTGTGGGCGACTGCAGCATCGGCGGCAAGCCCGATTCCCGGGGCAAGGAAGGCACCTACACCGCAGTGGTGGACGAAAAGGGCTTCGACTGGCCGTTTTCCCTGGTGCGGGAATACCTGGAGGCGGACGATTTTTCCTTTGCCAACAATGAGGGCGTGTTCACCGGCGGCAATCGCACCCAGAACAAAAACACCGTGCTGGGCGCGCTGCCGGAATACGCCCGGGTGTACCTGCATTCCGGCATCGACGCGGTGAACACCGTGAACAACCATTGCCTGGATTACCTGGACGCAGGCTACACCGACACCCTGCAGACCCTGGACGGCCTGGGCATCCGGTATTTCGGCTCCCTGTACCCGGACACCAAGCGCCAGCGGGAGCAGCTGGGCATTTTCGACGTGAAGGGCGTGCGCCTGGGCGCCGCCGGTTTTTCCTATCCCCAGACGGCGGACCTGCCCGTCATCGCCAGCCGCATCCGGGCGCTGCGCAAGGCCGGCTGCCAGCTGGTAATCATCAGCCTGCATTGGGGCCGGGAGGAGCTGACCACCCCCAAAGCCTGGCAGATCGACCTGGCCCGGGGCATCATCGACGCCGGGGCGGACGTGATCTGGGGCCATCATCCCCACATCCTGCAGCAGGTGCAGTTTTACAAAGGAAAACCCATTTTCTACAGCACCGGCAACTTCACCTTCGGCGCCATCAAGAACCTGGACCCGGACACCGGCATTTTCCAATTGCGCTACGACGTGCGCACCCTGTCCCTGCTGAACTTCACCGTGATCCCCTGCCGCACCCAGGGCCGTGGCGATTTCCGGCCTTATGTGCTGACGGACGAAGCGGAGAAACGCGCCATGCTGAAAAAGCTGATCTATCCCCGCGCTGTTCCCGGCATGCAGAACCTGCCGTCCGCCTTTGCGGAAACGGGCAGCGTCGACCTGACGGACGGCAAACTGCCGTAACCGTTCCCGAATTTCGCGAAAGCAGCAAAAAATCGTAACAAAAATGTAAATTTTGCCGAAAAATGGCTGGACGGAACCCGGAAATATGATATAATGAACAATAGCCTTTTCAGGCTTCGATCCCAGGCATCATGGAGGTTTTCCAATGAAGATCCGGCGTTTTCTGAGCATTCTGCTGCTCCTCTGCCTGGCCGTGAACAGCACGGCCCTGGCTGCCACGACAAGCAAAAAGACGGCGGTAACGGTGCTGTACAACGGCATCGTCACCAAGCGCTACGGCAGCAGCACCACCAACGTCTACGGCACCATGGACAAAACGTCCAAGGCGCTCAAAACCCTCAAGCCCGGCAGCGAAATCGAAATCACCGCCATTTACCCCAACTGGGTGCAGGTGAAAAACGGCACCGGGGTGGGCTACATCCTGCGCAACCGCATTGACGTGACCGATACGGTGGATCCCGTGAAAACGCCGCCCTATCCGGTGATGGAGCATTTTTATTACGCCCTCATCGACCGGGATGTGGAAGTGAAGGCGGACAAAAAGTCCGGCAGCGCCACCCTGACCCAGCTGACTAAGGGCGCCAGGGTGGCCATCATCGGCGTGGAGGACGGCTGGGCCAAGCTGATTTACCACCGGCAGTACGGCTATGTGGATACCCGGGCGCTGGCGGAATTGTACCCCATCGCCAGCAACATCGAGGAAGCCGGCACCCAGGAGCCCCTGGCCGTGTTCACCTCCTATTACAGCGATAACGAGGACCGCATCAACAACCTGGCCGTGGCCTGCAAGTACATCAGCAAAGTCATGAAGCCCGGTGAAAGCATGAATTTCAACCACACCGCCGGCCCCTTCACCGCCAAGCGCGGCTACCTGCCGGCCCCCGTGCTGAAGGACGGCAAGGTGACCACCAACTACGGCGGCGGCTCCTGCCAGGTATCCTCCACCCTGTGGGACACCCTGATGCAGCTGCCCGGCATCACCGTGCTGATGCGCAAGCCCCACGGCAACAACGCCGCGTCCTACCTGCCCCACGGCATGGACGCCTCCTCCGGCGCCACCAACCTGAACTTTATTTTCCGCAACGATTATTCCTTCCCCATCCGCATCGACGCTTCCACCCACGACCACGCGCTGTTCATTGCCATTTACAAGGGGAGCTGATCCTGCATGAAACGTTTGCTGGCCCTGGCTGTTCTGCTGGCGCTGCTGCCCTTTTCCGGGGGCCTTGCGGCGCAGAAATTCAACACCAAGAACCGGCTGTATACCGCCAAGCTGAACACCGCCACCCGGGTGTACGCCTCCTGGAGCGGCACCCAGGCCTCCGACGTCATCGGCAGCATTCCCAACAAGGCCCGGGTAGTCATTCACGAATTGAACCCCACCTTCGCGCTGGTCACCTATGAGGCCACCGGCACCACCGGCTACATCAAGCGCGTGTGCCTGGACAACCCCCAGCCCATCAACAGCAAAACGACGCCGCCCTACGGCGTGGAATTCAACCATTTCCTGGCCACCGTGGCTGCCAAGGATGCCCCTGTCACCACCAAGCCCGGCAAGGGCAGCACCCTGATCACCCTGCACAAGGGGGCCCGGGTGTCCTTCATCGGCTTTGAAAACGGCTACGGTAAGCTGATTTACCACCGGGAATACGGGTACATCGACTCCCGGCTGCTGGGTGAGCTGACCCCCGTGTACGAAGCCCCGGAAAGCGCCGGCACCGACGCGCCCATCGCGTCCTTTACCTCCTTTTATAAAATCACCGACGACGAATCCAACCGCAACCGCATGTCCAACATCGCCGTGGCCTGCAAAAAGCTGTGCATGCTGCCGCTGAAAAAAGGCGGTTCCCTGGATTTCAACGCCCAGGTCGGCCCTTACCGGGCCGCCAACGGCTACAAACCCGCCGGCGTGCTCATCGACGGAGAGGTGCAGCAGGGCTACGGCGGCGGCACCTGCCAGGTGTCCTCCACGCTGTACAACGTGGTGCTGCAATTGCCGGGCATCACCGTGTTGCAGCGCCGGGCCCACGGCGCCAACGGCGCCTCCTACCTGCCCATGGGCGTTGACGCCGCGGTGGGCAGCAAGACGCTGAACCTGCGTTTTCGCAACGATTATCCCTTCCCCATCCGCATTGACGCCGTTTCCCAGGACGGCGCGCTGACCATCGCCATTTACCGAAGCAAGAAGTAAGCTGTTTTCACGGGCTGCGCTCCGGCGCGGCCCGTTTTTTTGTTCTTTCTTCGGCCGGGAAAACGTAAGCTTTCCCGAGGTGAAGAAAAATGAACCGATGGAGCGCAGCCGTTTACGGCGCCCTGGCCGGAGCCATGATCGCCTATCCCCGGCAGGCAGCGGAGGCCGCCCTGGAGGCCATGCGACTGTGGGCCCGCGCCGCCGCCTGCCGCGCCGCTTTCCTTTGCCGCCGGCGTGCGGGCGCTGACCGCCCTGCCCTCGCCCTGGACGCTGCCGCTGGTCTGCGCTGCCTGTTCCCTGGGCGGCGCGTCCCTGCTGATGCAGAACGCGGCCTTCTGGCAGGAAAGCGGCGTGACGGCCCGCTCCCTGCTGCTGCGGCGGCTGGCCCACGCGGCGGTTTCGTTCTTTTTGTGTTTCGCCCTTACCCGCCTGTTGACAGCCGTGATATACTGATGCCGTTCGATTCTGAACCTGGAGGAAAACAAATGCATGCTTGGAACGCTTGTGAACGCCGCCGCCATTATTGCCGGCTCCCTGATCGGCCTGCTGCTGCGCAAGGGCCTGCCCCAGCGGGTGCAAAGCGCCCTGATGGCCGGCGTGGGCCTGTGCACCCTGCTGATCGGCATGAAGGGCGCGCTGGGAACGGGAAACCAGATGCTGGTCATTTTATCGGTGGTGCTGGGCGCCGTGGTGGGCGCGCTGCTGAAAATCGAAGAGCGGCTGGACCGCCTGGGCAAGCGCCTGGAAAAACGCTTTGCCAAGGAGGCGGACGGCTCCTTCGGCAAGGGTTTTGTCACCGCCTCGCTGATGTTCTGCGTGGGCGCCATGGCCATTGTGGGCAGCATGGATTCCGGCCTGCGGGGCGACCACAGCACGTTGTTTGCCAAGTCCGTGCTGGACGGCGTCATCAGCATCGTGTTCGCCAGCACGCTGGGGCCGGGCGTGGCGCTTTCCGCCGCGGCGGTGTTCCTGTACCAGGGCAGCATCGCGCTGCTTTCCCAGGCCGTGGCGCCGCTGCTGACGGAGCGGGTCATTATGGAGATGAGCGCCGTGGGCGGCGTGCTGATCCTGGGCGTGGGGCTGAACATGCTGCGCAAGGACCATCTGCCCGTGGGCAATCTGCTGCCGGCAGTGTTCGCGCCGCTGCTGCTGACGCTGCTGATCCCATGAAGATCCTGATTTGCAAAAGCCGGCGGCTGCTGACACTGCTGGATGGAGATACCGCGGTTTTTTCCGCCCCGGTCGCCCTGGGTTCCCAGCCCGAAGGCCCCAAGGAAAAAGCGGGCGACGGGCGCACCCCGGAAGGGCAATATTTCGTTTGCCTGAAAAAACGGGGCAAATACGGCCCGTCCCTGGGCATCAGCTATCCCAACCTGCAGGACGCCCGGCGCTCCGGCGCCGACGAATCGCTGCTGGCCTGCATCCGGGACCGCGCCGCACGCGGGGAAAGGCCGCCCTGGGGCACCTTCCTGGGCGGCGAAATCTATATTCACGGCGGCGGGATCGCCTCCGACTGGACGGCAGGCTGCATCGCCCTGGCGGACGGGGACGCGGAAAAACTGTTTTCCCTGGTCCCCGAGGGAACGGATGTGGAGATCCTGCCGTGAACGCGTTTTTCCCCGTTGTATATCTTTCCCGGGCTGTGCTATAATGGAAAAAGAAGCAACCATCAAGGAGGCCTTGCATTTGAAGCGTATCGTATTGACCGGCGGCGGCACCGCGGGGCATGTGACCCCGCACCTGGCCCTGCTGCCCCATCTGCTGGAAGAAGGCTACGACGTGCACTATATCGGCACGGAGGACGGCATCGAGCATAAAATGATGACGCTGCCCGGCGTCACCTACCACAGCGTGAAAAGCGGCAAGCTGCGCCGCTATCACGACTGGAAAAACTTCACCGATCCCTTCCGGGTCATCGCCGGGGCCTTCCAATCCGCCCGGCTGATGGGCAAACTGAAGCCCGACGTGTGCTTTTCCAAGGGCGGCTTCGTTTCCGTGCCCGTAGTGGTCGGCGCGTGGCTTCACCATGTTCCGGTCCTTTGCCATGAAAGCGACCTGACCCCGGGCCTGGCCAACAAAATCTGCAGCCGGTTTGCCAAACGGATCGCCACCACCTTCCCCGAATGCGCCGCGGCGCTGGGCGGCAAGGCGGTGTGCACCGGCACGCCCATGCGGCCGGAGCTGTTTGCCGGCAGCCGGGAAAAGGGCCTGGAAATGAGCGGCTTTGCCGGGGATAAGCCGGTCCTGCTGATGATGGGCGGCTCCATCGGCGCCCAAAGCGTCAACAAGGCCCTGCGGGAAGCGCTGCCCCAATTGCTGCCCGAAATGGACGTGCTGCACCTGACCGGCAAAGGCAACCTGGACGAAAGCCTGAACACCCTGCCGGGCTACAAACAGTTTGAATTCCTGTCCGACGAACTGCCCCACGCGCTGGCCTGCGCGGACCTGGTGCTGAGCCGGGCCGGCAGCAACGCCATTTTTGAATTCCAGGCGCTGAAAAAGCCCATGCTGCTGGTGCCGTACCCCAAGGGCGCCAGCCGGGGCGACCAGATCCTGAACGCCGAATCCTTCCGCAAGCGGGGCCTGTGCCACGTGCTGCTGCAGGAAAACATGACCGCCGATACCCTGACCCAGGCCATCCGCGCCCTGCGGGAGGACCGGGAAAACCTGGTGGCCGCCCTGACCGCCGCGCCCCCGGCCAACGGCACCGACGCGGTGCTGCGCATGATCCACGAGATTCAAAAGTAATCCGCAAATGCAGGAGGAACGCTGGGGCGCTGCCCCAAAGAACGCTGGGGCGCCGCCCCAGACCCTGCCGGGGAGGAGACTCCTCCCCGGACCCCGCCACTTGCGGATGGTATAAGACTTCTTTTCCAAGCTGTATGCCGCAGCAGCAAAGAGAACGAAAACATGACGCTCCCGGGCAGGCGCACAGGAGAAAACAGCGGGGATTTCCGAAAAACGAGCTTGTTCGTTTTTCCGGAAATCCCCGCTGTTTTCTTGTTGCCCGGGAGCTCTCTTGTCGTCATAAAAGCTTCAGGCGCATATTGTTTGTTATTTCAAGTGTGCAAAATCGCCAAAAACAGGTCCAGGACCCGGCGGGTCCTGGTTCAGGGGTCCGGGGGCTGAAGAAGCCCCCGCGTTTCTTTTCGCTTGGGGGAGCTGAAGAAGCCCCCGGTCAATACCCGCACTTCATGCCCATCTTGGCCACCTTGCCGTTTTCCAGATGATAGCTCAGGGTAACGATGCCGCTGTCCTCCCGGTAGTACAGGTAATCCAACCGTTCCTTGGTTTTGCTCAGGTGATAGAGCTTGCCGATGCCCAGCGCGTCGTGGTACAGGCTGCGGTCGCCGTTCTGGTCGTTGGCCTGGCCCATATCCCGGTACAGGGCGATGACGTCGTCCCGCTGCATACCCACCTTGGTTTTCCGGGGGCCGGACACCGAGGCGCTGTTGGTTTCGAAGGCGTAGATCACGTTGCCCGCTTCCGTCTGGCAGAATTTGGCGTAGCCCCAGGCGTAGGTCAGCTGCATGGTATTGCCGGTGACGGTGCTGTCCTCCGTTTTCTTTTCGGATTTGGGACTGCCGAACTTTTTCACGAACTGGTCCCGGGTGGTTTTCATGATGGTGAAATCAGAAAACACATCGGCTTCATTGAAAAACTTCTTGAAGGGCGTTTTGATCTTGTAGGTACGCTCCAGCACGTTGCTGACCTTGCCAAAGCCGTTCACCGCCACCGCCTTCAGCGTACAGCTGCCGGCGGGAAGGTAGAAGGGCTCGCCGTCAAAAATAGGCGAATTGGAGGTGGGCGTCTGGCCGTCCACGGTGTAATAGATGGTGATATCCGACAGCTTGGCCAGGATGGCTTTTTCAGCCTCGGTCTTGTTGGATTTCTGCCGCAGCAGCGTTTCATCCTCCGATTCGATATGCTTGAGCCAGATGCGCTGCCGCCGCTCATAGGTGCCGGGAGCCAGGGAAATGCCGGGGGCCAGGGGCGTGGGCAGCGTGATGGTGTAGGTCACCCGCATTTCATCGCTGACCAGATCGCTGGACACCGCCACAGCCCGAAGCACATAGGAGCCTTCGGACAGATGGATGGGTTTGGTATACAGCGTGCCGTCCTCCGGCAGGATGCCCTCGTCCCCGAACAGGTAATAAATATCGTAATCTTCGGCGGAAAGCAGCTCCACATCCTGCTCAAATTTCCGGGAGCCCGCTTCCTCGCTGGCCGTGGGCGTGGAGGGCAGCAGATCTTCCCGCTGGCGGCGGAAAAAGGCGTTCTTGGTGTTTTCATACGCCACCTTCAGGAAGGAGGACAGCTCCATCTGCCGGCCCTGGGCCTCCATCAGGCGCATGATTTCCTGGTACGCGTAGGTGTTTTCCTTGTCCACCTGGGTGTACATCACGGTATAGATCCTTTCGGCGTCCGCCGTGCGGCCCGCCGCTTCGTACGCGTCGGCCAGCTGGGTCAGGCGGGCGTAAAGATCCTCCCGTTCCGGCTCCATTTCATAGGCTTTTTCAAACGTAGCAATGGACCGGGCCACGTGGCCTTCATCCAGCAGTTCCTGGCCGTAGGTCCACAGCGCCGTGGCATCGGCGTCCTTGCCCATGCGGGCCATGATCAGCTGGCCCTGATCGGTCATTTTCAAAAACACGTAAGCGCCGATCAGCGCAAACACCAACAGCACCATGGCCACCGCACCCACCATGGCCCAGTTGACCATCATGCGGTGAACGGGCTTGGCCAGTTCCTTGCGCACCCGGTTCTGCCCCGCGGCGGCGATGGCCGGCTGCGTGGCGCCTTTGCGCACGCCGGGCTTGCCCGCGCCGTCCCGCCGGGGATGGCGTTCCACCTCCGGCCGGGGTGAATAGGAAGACATTTCCTCGGGCTGCATGCTGCCGTTGCGGCCGGATGAGGGCCTGTATTCCTTGCCCTGCCGCCGTCCGCCGGAGCCGCTTTCCCGGGAGCGGGACGGCACCTCCGTGCCGCACTGATCACACACCGTCGCGCCTTCCCGCAATAGATTGCCGCAGCGCTGGCATACCATAGCCTTCACCTCTCTTCCGGATAAAAACGAATGAAACCGGCATTTCCCTGCCGGCATAAAAAATCACTGCATGCTGCGCATGGCCTCGTAGGCCGGATCCTCGGCGTCAAATTCCCGCTCCGGCGCGTCGCCGCCCAGGGCTTCGATGGCGTTGCGCAGTTCGATATAGTCCAGGTACGGCGTTTCCTCGCTGGCCGCCAGGGCCTTCAGGGCCGGCAGCGCGCGTTCGTCGCCCAGCTTGCCCAGGCAGTCGGCCATCACGGCGGCCCGGTCCCGGCGCTTTTTCAGCAGTTCCAGCGCGGTTTCAAACACCTGCTCGTCCCCCGGATAATTGCACAGCAGGGTCAAAAGCGCTTCCTGCCCGTCAGGCGTGGCGGAAGGCAGCGCTTTGCGCATGGCCTCCACCGCCGCCTCCCCCATGGAATCCAGGCTGTCCAGGGCGTTGTCGGCCAGCTCGTCCTCGCCTTCCTGCCGCGCCGCCTGCCAGGCCACATAGCGCTCCGCCGGGGCCGCGCTGCCGATTTCCCGCAGCAGCGTCACCGCCGCCATGCGGATTTCCTGGGTGGCGCTTTCCTTGTCCAGCAGCCGCAGCAGGGGCTCCTCCGCCGCCAGGCCCAGTTCGGAAATGCGGTTGAGCAGCATATCGGGAACGGGAATGCGCTGCTTGAAATAATCCTCCATCCAGTTCACCAGCTGCCGGGCATTGTCAAACTGGCCGAAGTATTCCCCCGGCTTCATGCCCTGCAGCCAGTTTACCGGCGTATCCAGAAACTGGGCGTACACATCCGGCATGGCTGCTTCCATGTCGTCATAAGTGCGGTATTCCTTGGCATGTTCCTTCATCCAGGCAGCAATATACCGTTCAAATTCCCGGTCAAAATTGATGCAGCGCATGTGCTTCCTTCACTCCTTGTTCATCCGTCGTGTCCACCGGTTCAGCGTCCGCTTCAGCCGTTTTTTCCCCGGCAGCGATTCAAACAGCGCCTGGGCCCGCTGCGCCTTTCCGCTCCGCAGGAGCACCAGAAGGGCCACGGCCGCGGGGTAATGGTACTTTCCTTCGTCGCACGCCCACCGCTCGGACCGGGACATGCAGCGCCACACCGGCACGGCCAGGCGGTAGATCTCCTCCGCGTCCACGTCCTCCCGCAGGGCCATCACCAGCCAATGCAGCAGCCGATTCAGGGGACCGGGCCGCAGGCGTTCCGGAACGGCGCGCAATTGATGCCCCAGCACGTGCAGCAGCACGCTTCGTCCTTCCGGCAGGCGGCAGTCCTCCGGATGGCGGCGGTACCATAATCCGCCCGCGTCGTCCGGGTCGATGTCCAGCAGCGTTTCCAGCGTCCTGCGGGCGTCGGCGTCCTGCCCCATCCGCTTGAAGCACAGGTATTTGAGCCGCAGGTAATCCACGCTGGACGGCCATTCCGCCAGGAATTCGTTCACCGCCTCCAGCGCTTCCCGGGGCATTTCCATCTGCCAGGCCGCGGCGCAAAAATCCTCCGTCTGGTTCAGGGTGCGGCACAGGGCCCGCGCCAAGTGCAGGTGCAGCAACGCGTCCTGTGTTTTCCCGGCGTGGTGGCACGCCATGGCCAGCAGCAGCCGGGGCCGCAGCGCCCCGGGTAATTCCCGGGCGGCATAGGCAAAGAAGGGAATGGCGTCCTCCGCCTCCCGCAGCGCGCCCATCAGCAGGGCCCCCTGGGGCGTATGCGCCTGCTTCCAGGATCGCCGGGCCAGGGCAAGCGCCTCCTCCGTCCGTCCGTTCAGCAGCGCTTCCCGGGCCATGCGGCAGCGATAGGCCGCCCGGTGTGTGCCCTTTTTTTCGTTTTCCCAGATCCAGGGATACATTTCCAGGGTATCCTGGGCCTGATCCGCCCACGGGCTGCCGGGGTCCAGCCGCTGGCAGGCGTCAAAAGCTTCCTCCGCCAGCGCTTCCTCCCCCCGGTTCAGGGCGCAGCAGCCCATCAGGTAGCACGCCTGGCCCGTCAGGCCGCCCCGGGCCACCGCCCGCAGCAGGCACCGCTCCGCCGCCGTGGGACATTCCATGGCGGTGAACACCCGGGCCAGCTCCATGGCCGTGGCCGGATCGCCGGTTTTTTCCAGGGCCTTGCGCAGCATCTTGGCCGCCGCGGGGCGTTTATCGGGCGTATCATGCCGCCGGGCGTGCGCGCGCCAATAGGCCGCCGGCCGCTCAAAAGGCACCACCTTGGTCATTGGCTGGCCCTCGCGAGCAAATCTTCCAGCTCCTGCCGGGTAAAATGATGGGCTGTGCGGCAGAAATGGCAGGTCAGTTCCGCCTGGCCGTCCTCGTCGATCAGCTGGCGCAGTTCCTTTTTGCCCAAGGCAATCAGCGCTTTTTCCATTTTGTCCCGGCTGCAGTCGCATTGATAGGCCACGTTTTCCCGGCCCACGATTTTCATTTCCAGGCCGTCGAACCAGCCCTTGGCCAGCTCCTCCAGCGGCACGTCGGCCACTTCCCGGCTGATGGCGGTAAAGAACACGGACCGCAGTTCCAGCTGCTCAATCAGTTCTTCCGGGCAGCCCGGCATGGCCTGCACCAGCACGCCGCCGGCGGACAGGCAGTACCCCTCGTGCACCAGGCATCCCAGAGCCACCAGGGACGGCTGCTGCTCGGACACGGTGAAGTACTGGGCAAAATCCTGGCCCAGTTCGCCGGAAACCAGCGCGATCTGGCCGATATAAGGCTCCTTCAGGCCCAGGTCCTTGATCACCGTCAGCCGGCCGTGACGGCCCACCAGGCCGCCCACGTCCAGATGGCCGTCCTGTTTCAGCGGCAATTCGGCCTCCGGGTGATGGGCGGAAATTTTCACCCGCCCCCCGTGGGCCACGGCGGTGATTTTGCCGATGGGGCCGTCCCCCGCCACGGTGACGGTCACGGAGGCCTCGTCGTCCTTCATCATCACGCCCAGCATGGCGGTGGCCGTCATGGTGCGGCTCAGCGCCGCCAGCGCCGTGGAGGAGGGACGGTGGATCTCCGCCGCCCTCCGGGTCATGGCGGTGGTGCGGCACATCAGCACCCGCACCAGGCCGTCCATCAGGGTGATATGCAGCATTTCGTCAGGCAAATGCAGTACGTTGAAGTTTTCGTTCATGCCATTCTCCTGTTGATTTTGTCTTTATCGGGCCGGCTCTTCTTTGGTGAAGGTTTTCCCGATCAGCGCCTGAACACTTTCTTCGTCCGCCTCCCCGCTGATCAGCGGGATCAGTTCATCGGCCAGGCCGGTTTTGGCCGCGGTGCGGTGCATAATATCCACCGCTGTCAGCGGACGGCTTTTCCGGGTATAGCAGGCTTTGTTCAGGGGCAGCAGAAACATGTTGGGCGGCCCGCCGGTTTCTTTCCGCACGATCTCCGCCGCGTAGAGCGCCGCGGGCCTGGGCAGGTACACCGACAGGCCCAGCAGCCACAGAACCGCCGCCACCAGGGGCAGCACCGTAGGCATGGATGCCACCTCCTGCCGGATATTCCGGTTGGGCCGCACGGCAAAGAGGCCCATGAACGTCATTCCCGCCGTCAGCGCCAGCGTGATGGGAATCGTCAAAAGCACTTCTTTCCACTTTTTCCGCCTGGCGCACCGGGGACACACGGCCACGTGGGCAATGTCCACCAGCGTTTCCCGTATCTCCCGGACTCTTCTACCGTTCTTTTTGATGATTTCCGATTCCGTCAGCACCCGGGCATAACGCCCGTCCTCCCCCTCCTGGCTGCCGCAACGAACGCACGAACTCATGGGGCATCCTCCTTCGCGATGAGACAGCGTCAGTTCCGCAGAGAATGCAGCGGCGCGGGAATGCGTCCGCCGCGGGCGATGAATTCCTCGCTGGAGAAGGGATGCACCGGGATCACCGGCGCCCGGCCCAGCAGGCCGCCGAATTCCACAAAATCGCCCACCTTTTTCCCGGGAGCGGGAATCAGGCGCACGGCGGTGGTTTTATTGTTGATCATGCCGATGGCTGCCTCGTCCGCGATGATGGCGGCGATGGTGGCGGCGGAGGTGTCGCCGGGCACGGCGATCATGTCCAGCCCCACAGAGCACACGCAGGTCATGGCCTCCAGCTTATCCAGCGTCAGCGCGCCGCAGGCGGCGGCCTCGATCATGCCAATATCCTCGGAAACGGGGATAAACGCGCCGGAGAGGCCCCCCACGTGGGAGGACGCCATGACGCCGCCCTTTTTCACCGCGTCATTCAGCAGCGCCAGCGCGGCGGTGGAGCCGTGGGTGCCGCACTTTTCCAGGCCCATTTCCTCCAGTATATGCGCCACGCTGTCGCCGATTGCCGGCGTAGGCGCCAGGGACAGATCCACAATGCCGAAGGGGACGCCCAGCCGCCGGGACGCCTCCAGCGCCACCAGCTGCCCCACACGGGTGATGCGGAAGGCCGTTTTCTTGATGGTTTCCGCCACCTCGTCAAAGGGTGCGCCCTTCACGTTTTCCAGCGCGCGCTTCACCACGCCGGGGCCGCTGACGCCCACGCTCACCGCGCAGTCCCCTTCCCCGGGGCCGTGGAACGCGCCGGCCATGAAGGGGTTATCCTCCACGGCGTTGGAAAAGATCACCAGCTTGGCGCAGCCCAGGCCGTCCTGATCCCTGGTTTTTTCCGCCAGGGCCTTCACCGCCCGGCCGCACAGCCGCACGGCGTCCATGTCAATGCCGGCCCGGGTGGAGGCCACGTTGACGGAGGAGCACATCAGATCCGTTTCGCTCAGGGCCTGGGGAATGGATTCGATCAGGCGCCGGTCCGCCGCCGTCATGCCCTTTTGCACCAGGGCGGAATAGCCGCCGATAAAGTCCACGCCGGTTTCCTTGGCGGCCTTGTCCAGCGCCCGGGCCACCGGCAGGGGATCCTCCACCGCCCCGGTGATCAGCGACACCGGGGTCACGGAAATGCGTTTGTTCACAATGGGCACGCCGATTTCCCGCTGGATCTCCTCGCCCACCTTCACCAGGTTTTCCGCCTGGCGGGCAATGCGGTTGTACACCCGGCTGGCCAGGCGGTTGGTATCGTCGCACACGCAGTTGAACAGGGAAATGCCCATGGTGATCGTGCGCACGTCCAGCTTTTCCTGGTCGATCATGCGCAGCGTTTCCAGAATCTGGCTGGTCTGAATCATGTGTGGCCTCCCCGTCAAATTTGATGCATGGCTTCAAATATCTCGTTTTTCTGAATGCGGATCTGCAGTCCCAACTCCTGCCCCAGGGCGGCCAGCGCGTCCTGCAGTTCATCAAAGGGGCAGGTGGGCTCGGACAGATCCACCACCATCACCATATTGAAAAAGCCGTCCACGATGGTCTGGCTGATGTCCAGGATGTTGATGCCCCGCTCGTAGAGGACGTTGCTCACCCGGGCGATAATGCCCTTGCGGTCGTAACCCAACACCGTAACAACGGCTTTCGATCCGTTTTTCATGCTTTCCTGTCTCCCTTCCCATAAAGGTGCAGTTTCTATTATAGCGCATCCTGCCCCGGTTTTCAAGGCTTGCCGCCCCGCGCGGGGCGGCGGAAACCAAACAAAAACCGCCCGCATTCGTTCGCGGGCGGCCATCGGGCAGGGCGGCGCGTTACCGCTTCAGCGCCCGGTGCATTTCGTCCCAGTGCTCCTCCATTTCCTGCGCCAGACGGATCTGCGTGCGGGTCCTGTCCAGGTTGTGCTCCGGCCGGGCGATATGGAAGTACGTATCGCCCGGCAAATAATCCATCAGGAACCGGGCGCCGCACTCCGGCGTCATCAGCTGGGCGCCGTCGGGCAGCGTTTCCAGCTCGGTTTCATTCAGGCTTTCCCGGCACACGGACAGAAAACCCCGGGCGTAGGCCCGGTACAGCGGCAGGGCGGCGTGATCCCCCTGATCCACACAGAGCAGGAGCCGGACAACCCGGACGTGCTGAACCGCTTTCTCAGCGCCCGCCTGGACGGCCTGGTCATGATGCGTCCCCTGGCGGAGCCCCTGTTCAACCTGCTGCACTCCCGCATCCCCCACATCGTGGGCATCGACACCGGCCATATGCCCATCGATAACGTGGAATACGATCACCTGCGGGTCAGCAAAATGGCGGTGGAATACCTGTATCAAAAGGGGCACCGGCAGATCGGGTTCATCGGCGGCGTGGGCAGCGTGCCCATGACCCGTTCCCGCCGCTACCGCAGCTACCGGGAAACCATGCAGGATCTGGGGCTGGGCGTCCGCCCCGAATGGGTGCTGGACTGCGACTGGGACGACAAAAAAATGCATGGCGCTGGTGGAAAAAGCCTGCCGCACCGCGGGGCTGCCCACCGCCTTCTACGCCGCCAGCGACCTGATGGCCATGGCCGCCCTGCGCGCGCTGTACCAGCTGGGCATCCGGGTGCCGGATCAGGTGGCCATTATCGGCATGAGCAGCATTGAAATGAGCCAGTACGCCAATCCGCCCCTGACCACCATCGACGTTCCCACCGTCCAAATGGGCATTGTGGCCGCCCGGGTGCGGGGCGACAAAACGCTGCCCAAACGCATCCTTCTCCCTTCCGTGCTGGTGGAGCGGGATTCGGTCTGAGCTGTCAGTTTGCTATTTTCTTCTTTTACCGGTTCACGGCGATGGTTTTGCTGCCGCCCTCCCAGATGATTTCCGCCTCGATGGGACAGAAGGCTTCTATGGTGACGGCGGGTTCGTCCTTTACGGTAGCGCGGGCTTCACAGCGCAGGTTGACGGACGCGTCGCCGAAAGGATAATCTGCGATGCCGTGGGCGTCGGTCAGGCGCACGTCCCAGCGGAGCCTGCCGTGCACGGGGTCGCTCTTCACACCGAAAACAAATTCGTATAGGATGGAGGTATGGAAGAGGCCGCTCCAGCCGACAAAGTCCTTCGCGGCGAAATGGCCGTCCACCATAACGGGGGCGGCGTACTCCGGGGCATAGTTCTCCCAGACGGTACCGGTTTCTGTAAAGACGCACGTGGCGTGATCCACGCAGGCAAGAGCGATATCATGGTCTGCGAGTCCTGCGAATTCGAGGATCACTTCCTTAAATTCTTCCCCGATATATCCGTTATACTCAACATCGACGCCGATCACCTCGATTACTTCGGTACTCTT